>DAIMMR010000251.1:0-5788 GCA_036720575.1 Clostridium sp. | reverse complement strand
AAAAATTCATTTCCGTCTTTAGGTTTAGCAAAGTCATTTCCTTCAACTGTATATACTTTATTGACAGTTATTTTATAATCTTTTAACTGTACTACATCTCCAACCTTAAATGTTTCTGTTTTATTTTGGGTTGTTTCCTGCTTGATTTGAGTTGTATCATTTGTGCTAGTTTTAACTGCTGTGTCTTTCTCATCATTTCCATTTAGAGCTCCAATACTACCTAACACTACTAAAATAATTATTACTGATAATACCTTATGTCTCATAAACCAATTTCTTTGGTCTTTGCCGCAATGAGGACATTTACTAACGCCTTTTGCGATATCTGCATTACACGCTTTACATTTTGTCATGTTGTTATTTTCCAATGAAATTCCTCCCTTATTTATGTATATTTTTATTTATATTGTAACAATATAGTAACAGTTTGTCCATATTTAGACATAAAAGTAAAGCCTGTATCATTTGAGGTACAAGCTTTCTTGAATGCTCGAACTTTTAAATAAATATAAAACATAGTAAATTGGATATAAAAAAGTAACTAATTAAGGAGATTAATGTTATAAATATATAATACATCATTTTACCAAAAAGTACAAGTCTTTACAATAAAAATAAACCCTGCCAGAAAATCCAGCAAGGTTAAAGTAAATAATTGTGTTTTGGAGTTTAGGTTCAGAAATTAAATTGTATTTATGCTTATAAAAAATTAATTAAAAATATTAATCCTATAAGTATATGATACACGATTTTGAAAGTCATGTAAATGGTTTCAAACAAAAAATATAGTGGCCTATTAAGACCACTAAAATTAATTCTGTGCTGTTTTATCCTCTGCGACTATTGTATTTTCTGTAGTACCTTTGCTTACCTGCATAGGTGTCAATATTCCCTCCCCTATCTTCATAACACCATTACAAACCTCTTTATTTATAGCATCCAACTCATTCTGTGTAAGTCCTGGTATTATTTCTAAAAGTCTTTTTTCCATCTCTACTCTTTTTGCATCTCCTGCCTTAGCTATATCCTTAAATTCATCCTCCAAAACATAATACAACCCCTTAGCAACACTAAGAGCACGATTGTAATTGTCTGCTCCTTTTTTCGCTGCAAGAGCTTGTTTCTGTACCTCTATTGCATCCGCAGCTTTCTTTAACACAAAAGTACCTATAATCCCAAACACCCCTATAATAAACTGTACTCCCATACTTAATATTTGTTCTTTCATTTTACATTACCTCCATAATTTATAATTTAAAAAAAGAGCTTTTTAAGCTCTCTAATTATTCAGAAATATACTCCATGTTTCTATCCTTAACACTCCATCCGTTGGTCTGTCCCAGTTCTTCTGGAGTTCAGTTACAGCTTGAAAGGTTGCTTCGTCATATAGCATATCCGTGTAGGAACCTTTTTTTAAATAGCCCCACATTTCTAGTTTCTGCTGTAACCATAGTACTATATGGGACTTGTGACCCTTCTTAATTATATTTCCGATGCTTTTGAGGTTGTTCAAAGTTTCCTGATAGATATTACCGTCAGTGTGTTTCAGTTTAGCGTTGTAGTCTACATTCATGTAGTATTGGAGTGATGATATCTGAGATTTTAAAGTAGCGTTTTTAGTTTCGCTTATTAAATCGAAATTATCACCTTTTGCTAATCTTGCCTTAAAGTCATTCCACTTAGCCCAGTTATTAGCAGACATATTATGCGGACAGTCTTTCCTGCTGGCATCATAATGTCTTACTACATTATTAATAGAAACACCATATTTACTCGTTAAACTTCTTACAAGCTCCAGAGTATTATTTATGGTTGTGTCGGAAATATACCCACCAGAATTACACATTTCTATTCCTATGGAATTGTGGTTTGAAATGCCATAAACCCCATGGCCATCTCCACAATGCCATGCTGCTTGGTTTTCCTCTACAACCTGATATATAGAAGTATCGTCTACAAAATAATGTGCAGAAGCCTGTCTGTCTCCACTATTAAAGTAATTGGCATTTGCTAGAGCTGTATCCTTATAATTTCCTGTATCGTGTATAACTATAAACTTAATGTTATTCCCTGCTGAATGGTTGTAAGGTGATATTTTTCTTGTGATTGATAACATATTACTTGCATCTCCTTTATTTATTTTTTAATTGTTCCAAAGTCTGTATTAGCTTTTGCGGTAGTGGAAGACCACATTTCCCACAGTTCTCTAAAATAGAAATACCCTCATTCGCTATATAGAAATAACAAACAAGAGTACGGAAAACCCATATTCCACTATTTAAAAGTCTGTCTAAAAGTACAGCTACTATAAGCACCACAAGTATAGATGCTTTCTTTGCGATACCTTTATACCCCACTTTGGAATTTAATTTACTTTGTACAGCAGCACTTAAAAGCCCTATAGCATAGTCAATTCCCATAAACCAAAATAAAACTATTATAGGAGTATCCCACCCACCAAATATATAAGTACATACACCTCCTACCCCCGCCACTATGCTGTTAAATATATGTTTGTTCATCTGTAGCCTCCTTAATTTTTGGTATTAAAAAAGAGCTCTGGATTTCTCCAAAACTCTGAATGTGTTATGACGCATAATGTTTCTATTGTCCACCTATTCTTCACTCCATATAAAAATTTTCGGCTACAAAATTTAAAATTTGCTTTAGATTTTGTAGCTTTAACCTTTTTTATGGTATTATTAGAATATCAAGCACTATAGATGCTAATGTAGTTGATTTTGCTGCTACTCTAATGTGTATATATTGCCCAGCTGAAACAGGTGCAATTGTAATCTTTCCAGATGAATCTGCTGTGGCAGTGTCTGCTGAATTCCAATTAACACTAGCTGGAGTCGGATTACTATCTACTACATATTGGTAACCTTCACCTACTACGAGACCTGTAATATTGGTTGAACTTCCACCACCTAGTGGAGATGCCACTGCTGATGGTGCTGGTGGTGTTACTACTTGCGCAACAAATCTAGTGTTTGTCTGTAAATTCACCTGTCTTACCCAAACGGTAGCTCCACTTCCATAGTCAACTACAGTTTGATTTTCTGTACAATATACCCATGTGCCATCCGTTCCATTCGTAGAATTTAAACTATATTCCATTTCATTGGTTGTCCCTGTTAATAGGCTATTTTGCACGTCTAAAGCTACTCCTGTCAAACTTCTTGTTATAACAGTACCATAACTTATTGGTGCTGATACACATTCAGGATTAGTGTTTCCTGCAACATCCCTTACTGTTCCACCAGCTACCTTAAATTTAACAGTACCTCCTGAAAGCAAATGATTACAATTTATAGTCATTGTATTTCCACTTATACTTACTGTGTCTCCTACCCCAAGAGGTATGTAATTAACTCCATTTAGTGAATAAGTAACTGCAGCCTTTAATACATCACTATCTGCTGTGTTATTTATAATTGGTTCACTGAAAGTTAGTGTCATAGTCCGTTGGCTATTACTTGCGGCTTTAACTTGAAAACCACAGATCACTATAGATAAGAAAAGTAGACAATTTAAAATAAAATATTTTTTCTTCAACAAGTTACCCTCCTAACAAAGATAGTACATTAAAACTCTTATTTTTTATTATACTACCATATGGTAATTAATGTAATGTATTTTGATACAGTATTGCAAATTTTTTAAATTCATTGATGCTATTTTAATGTAGATAAGTTTTTATATCTATAAATGTTTCTATTGTGCAGTGTAATCCTGTCCGGTTATGGTCTTAAATTCATCTGACGTAATTTCCCCGAATAAATTAGTATCTGTTTTTACAGCACCTTTTAAAGCTGCTGTACTCACCCAATTATAATTAAATGCCATTTGCCAAAATGTAAAATTTATACTCATTAATTTGTACCTCCTTGTAATTGAATAACTTGTAATTTCAAATTAGCTACCTGCTGCCCTAGACCATCAATAATATTACTTTTTTGTATTCCTGCAAGTTTTTCTTGTGCTAATTGCTGACCTAAATTATTTAAATTTTCTTGTACTATTTCATCTTGTGTTAATGGTCTGTCAACAAATTCATAAGTAAATTCATCTTTTACTTCATCATAAAAATACTTAATATTTTTGCCTATAGGTATTTCAATAATTGGAAACATTTTTTGCGTTATTTTTATACTGTCTGTAACTGTAGGTACCTCCTTTACGTCATAACATAATGTTAATACTTCTTTTGTAGTTGTGTTAATTTGTATAACATTCATAATTTAAAGCCTCCTATTTTTTTATGAAAGTATTTTATAACCACCATTTTCTCCGAAACATAATGTTTTACTATTTCTTGAAAAAGCTATTATTGGAATACCTTGTGATGCTTTATAAGCAATTATATCTACACATTTTTGATCTGTAGTTAAATTTAAAGATGTATTTGTTATTCTCCAACTTGCGCTTTCTGTAGTATCATCTATATCTAATGCTCCATATGCATAAGAAGCTTTTCTAACTACTGGGCCATAACTAGCCGTTCCAATTAATATCTTATAAAACCAAGTAGGAGTATATATAGCATTGCCTGTCGCAGATACTGGACTTTCTGCAGAAAACATCATTGTGGCGGTTGTAGGTAGATAAATGCCGTTTGTACTATAATTTCCTATATAGTAAAAGCTACTATAAACTCTAGAACTAGAAACAATACCCCCAGTAGGTTGTATACCTCCATAAGTTATGCCACTACCATCATTATAAGTAAAAGCTATCCAATTTACTGTTTTTACATAATCATATATTCCCCATGATGTATTTCCTGATACAACATAGCTACTCTGCAATGCTAGAGTAGCTAATGTATATGTTTTTGCTATAGGGGTATTATTAGTATTTAAAGAACCTTTCCATACTAATACACCAGCACCATTTACAAGAATAACATTAGCTATAAAATCGGTTATTGCTATCGAGTGTGTTACTGTACCATTTGAACAATCTATTCTTTTTAACGTATCACCATTAATAATTGCATATATATAACCATCCCTATAATCTAAATCTATAATAGACGTACCAAAATTATATTGCCATACTATTGATTTAGTTACTGTATCTACTACAACTATATCACCATTAGATAATCCTACAACTACTCTTGAACTACTTCCTGAAGTATATTCACTTCTGGAATTTTCTCTATTTACAGGTGCTCTAACTACATTTATATTGCTATCAAATGTAACAACGTCTGTTATTGATATTTCTTTATATGAAATATCAATATTTGTTGATACTACTACACTGCCTACATTATATCCTTTTGCTATCGTTCCTCCACTTGTATATCCTGTAGGAATTGTTTGAACTGAACTTGATGGAATATAGTTTAGTACTCCATTATTAGGCATAGTTCCAACTATATCCCCTGCATCTGTACTAGCTGTTTTACCAGAGAGAAGGTCAGATGCAGTTGCATTACCACTAGCGCCTTCACCCTGTAATATAAAATTTCCAGAAGTTGCATTATATCTTACTGTATAAATACCTCCACTTTTTAATATTGCACTATTGCCATTAGGTTTCTTAATAGGTTTTGCTTCTAAATCTCCCCACTTTAAAGTTGGGTTACTCCCACTGTCTGTGTGCACTGTAAAAACAGCTCCTATTTTATCTATAAGGATAGTTGGTACTGGATTAGTTGTAATGGTGTAAGCTGTAGAAGTTCCTTCAGTTGTACCAGCATTTGCAGGATGTGTCACATAATCTGCCTTATGTTCATCAAAGTCCTCTGTTAAATTAGCTATGGCATCAGCATTTC
>DAIMMR010000250.1:0-5809 GCA_036720575.1 Clostridium sp. | reverse complement strand
ATGACTTTAAAAATTCTTCAAATGCAGTAGATTACATACAAAACCATTTAAGTAAAAGTGGAAATATATATATATTAGGAGGTAATTCTTCAGTAAGTGATGATTTTGTAAATTATATAAAGGATCTCGGATACGGAAATGTCACTCGATTTGGCGGCAGAAACAGATTTGAAACCAACAAATTAATAATCAACTCTATGAATGTTTCAAAAGGTACTCCTTTAGTTATTACAAATGGATGGGGGTTTGCAGATGCCCTCAGTGTGTCAAGTGCAGCTGCATGTTATAAATACCCTATATTTATGACAGACAATGGGAAACTTTCGGAAGATAATAAGGATGTTATTTCAAGTATTGAGCCATCTAAAATATACGTAATAGGCGGTACTGGTTCTATCAGTGATGACGTAGTAAATGAAATAAAAAGTACTGTACCATCTTTAACGGATAGTAACATAATAAGAATAGGAGGACAAACTAGATATGATACTTCCTTAGATATATGCAAGTATTTTAATTCAAATTCAAATTCAGCCATATTAGCAAATGGTGCAAATTTCCCGGATGCACTGTCTGGAAGTGCTCTGGCTTCTAAATTAAGTGCACCTATAATGCTGACAGATGGCAGGGATATATCAAACCAGAAAAGTTATATAGATGAAAAAGGATATAAGGACATATACCTTTTAGGAGGCCTTAATTCTGTAGATTTATCAGTAGAATACTTGCTGAAACCTACTTCGTTAATACCTAAATCCCAAATAGACTATATAACTGCTTTAAAAGGATATTGTGATTCTTATGAAGATAAGACAAATACTGTCTCAACCCATATGGAGGATGTATACAATAAGACAACTGATATAAGAGTAGCTATTACTTCTGCATCAACAGCACAGGATTTATCATCAGATATAGAACAGCTAATTACTTTGTTCAACCAGGGTAATTCTTATTTATCCTCTTACAAAAATGATCTTTCAGCATTAAAAGATGAAGTTTCCAATCTTTCAGTACCGAATGGATTAGACAGCCTTAACAAACAGTACTTAGATAATATAAATACACAATTAAATTATGTAAATATAACTATGAATTATACAACTAGCTGTCTCAATGTATTTACTGAAATGAAAAATGCACTGGACAATATGGATATAGGCAAATTAGAAGAATCTACTAATGCACTTCAAATCATGGGAAATAGCGGAGGTTATCTTTCCAATATTGAAAGTGGAAATAAAGGAATAGATGATTTAGATACAAGACTTGAAAATGCTTTAACAAGTTATTATCAAGAGTAATAAAAAAATATCAGGTCCTGAGGCGTTTAACGCCAAGGGCCTGATTTTTTACTCTCCTGCTGTTACAGTCTTACCTGAAATATCATCATTAGATGGAACATAAACTGTATATCCTGAAGTATTATGTTTTTCACTTCTTATATTTATCTTAGAACTGTCACTATTGGCACATACCAAAACTTCATCACCTTTTGCAAATGTGTTATTATTAAACCTATAAACAACGGTTCTATCATCTACCCAAACTGAAACAGGTGTTAATTCTTGTCCTGTTTTTCCATTGGTAAACAAGAAGTCATCTTTATAGGAAATAACAAGCTCATTGTCAATACGTTGATTGAAAACTACTTTCACCGTACTCATACCACCATATTCAATAGACCATCTGTCTTTATTCGTTATAGGTGGTACATACACTTCAGTTGAACCTGATTGTATATTGCATCCTGCTGCATCTACAGAAACACTACCTTCCACATTCAAATTTGTACTTTCTCCGGAATTTTTTATAGCATTTATTTTCTGGTTATTTTTAATTCCTGACCTATATATAAGTGTTACATCATTCCCGCTTACAAATCCACTATCTGGTGCATATCCTGCTACTCTAAAGTCATTCAATGACAAAATATCCAGCGGTTCTGAAAGTGAAACTTTAACATACACATCATTTCCTACAAAAGTCATATTAGCAGTACCAGCAACAAGGTTTGGTCCATCATTATTATTATCTATTTTTACATCTGCCATATATGATTTTAAATCTAGTGGATTTCCATCTGCATCTTTAACATCTTTTACTCCCATTTCAAGTACACTAGAGCCATCCGTTCCAGAACCTATTGTGTATCTGGAAGGAAATTCTATAGTTACACTTTTACTATCTTGTGCTGCACTTACAGTAGCACTTGAAGGCAAGCTTCTAACTTTTCCATAACCATCTTTAAATACATAATTTGAAGAGCTTTGAAGAGAATCAACATTCATAGCCTTGCTAAAAAATATTGCTACAGCATGAGAATTATCTGCTCTTCTAACTATTTTAGTTACACCTACACCTTCATTATTCATGCCAGATATTGCAGCTGTATAATTCTTCATTATATTAGGAGTTGCTTCTGTATCAATTATATTCTTTACAGTCAATGTATATTTTGATCCTTTAAGATCATCACCTTTAAACTTTATGTCAAAAGTCCTATTGTTGTTTCCATCTACAGTTATTGCATTTATTTCATCAATTTCATAGTTTAAACTAGCTCCTGACGAATCAAGTACTGTATAATTTGCTTTATTTTCTGCATAACTTCTTGAAACATCTTTATTAAATTTAATTCTTATAGTATCTTCATCTAAAATGCTAGCAGATGTTATAGTTGGTCTGGTTGTGTCTCCACCTTCATAGAAATTTACAGTAGACTCATTTATATAATTTGCAAAGGTATCCATAACATTTCCCTTTACAGTAACAGTATTTTCTCCCGATTTAAGCAAATCTCCAACTTTTGTTATTTTTACTATAGTGTCGCCTGACCCTGTATCAAAAGTTACATAAGAGTCATCTACATCCACCGTAGTTCCATTTATCTTATAGTTACTTGGTTCAAGAGCTGTTTGCTGATCTACAGGTCTATTATACTTTACATAAATAGTATCCACATTATTAGTAGTTACAGTTTGAACCTCTGGTTTTCCTGTCTGGGAGTTTACGGTAAAGTTTTTTGAGCAACTGCTAATTGGTAAATCAATTGCATCACTAAATTTATCTCCAGCTTCTCCATTTGGTACAGTAAATGTGTTTTGACCTACTGGAAGTGAAGAATTAAAGTACAAATCTACTCCATCTGCCCAAGTCCCATCTAAAGACGGATCTCTAAATTTAGTAGCAGTATCAGAAGTATTTACTCCAAATCCAGTTATACTCTGTCTATTTATTTTAAATGAAGATAAATCACTGCTGTCCATTCTAATTGGTTCTGAAAATTTTACTCTTAATTTATTTCCTCCTATAGGTGTTACAGATTCCAGAGTAGGTCCGCTAGTAGTTGAAAAAGTAATTTGTTTTTCAAACTTAGGTATTACAGTTCCAGAATCTTTAGTAGTTATGGAGTTTTTAACTGTAAACGTCACATTTTTGCCTTGCTTAAACGGATGATTAAATGTAATCATAACCGTTCTGCTATCTTCCTGCAGTGTAGCTTTAGCTTGGGTTTGACTTGTAGTACCAAGGTTTTCACCATCAATTTCATAATTTGCAGCCCTCTCTGCAGAGTCTTTGTCCACATCTGTATTGAATACAATTTTTACCTGATTAAGTCCATTTGTAGTTACAGAACCTACTGTGGCACTTTCAACTCCGCTGCCTGAAGCTGCTGCATTTATATCAGATACAGTTTTGTCAGAAACTGTTCCATTTTCTTCTATAAGATTTAAATCAGTGGTTTTTCCTGCTTTATTTTTAATATAATTCATTGCATTTGCAGTACTACTGTCGTCCTGTCCACCAATAAGTACAAGAGGTGCAGCACTTGTTCCAGCCACAGAAGCTGCAATCAACGCATCTGCATATTTATCCCCAGCAGCATTTGCAATATAGAGCTTATCTGCCTTTAATTCACTGTCAAATTGATTTAATATATTTAGGTTAGTTGCAAATCTATCTGCTCCTCCAGATATCCTGTTTACAGCTCCTATACTTTTATATGTAGCATCATTTATCAAAGCTTGTGTGCCTACAACAGTAACCTTAGAATTATTACTTTTTATAAAATTTGTTATAGGACCCATAGCCTCACTGTTATTTACTCCAAGCAGTAGTATTTCACCTTTGGCCGCTGCTACAGGTGCAGCAGACAGAGCATCTGCAAAGCCTTCTCCACCTACCATCATTACATTGTCTGCACTTGCTCCAAGTTTTACAAGCTCTTTAGCTACTGCAAGATTAGTGTCATATCTATTATTTCCGCTTAATTCAATTAAATTATACTTTTCTTTCATTAATTCATCTCTTGTTTCCTGGCATACTGAGGCAGTTCCACCTATTATATAAATATTTTTTGGTTTTAATTTATCCAGTGCAGACTTTGCATTGGAATTAAGTGACCTTGCTTCAGTCAAAAGCACTGGTGCCTTCAATTGTTTTGCAAGCACCGCAGAACTTATAGCATCTGCATATCCTTCACCTGAAGCAAGTATTACATTATCAGTACTTGTCCAATTTTGTGAAGCAACTGCAGCTGCCGTTTCATAACAATCTGCTCCAGACAATTTTGTAACTTCCCCTGCTGCCGCTTTAGCAGAAGTAACAGGAAGTGCCGGTGAAAGCAGCAGCGATAGTACAGCCGTGGTGCTTATTGCCTTTATAGCATTTCTTTTCATATACTTATTACCTCCTACCTTATTTAGCAATATATGAATATTGTACCATACATTTTTGCTTTAATGATAGGATTTATTTTTTTTATGGTGCCATTTTATGGTGACAGGCACCGAATGGGGGCAAAAGTATCCCACTATGGTGACAGGCACCGCGATGGAACATTTATGTTCCATCGCGGTGCCTGTCACCTAAATACTTGGCAAACTTAATAAAGTCACAGTTACCTGCCCTTTCTCCTACGCCTGAAATTGTACAGTTTACAAACTTAGCTCCTGCTTCCACAGCTACAAGAGAATTTGCCAGTGCCATTCCAAAATCATTATGAGCGTGAATTTCTATTTCTATAGGTACTTCCTGAAGTAATTTTTTTATACTATAAAAAACTTTTCTTGGATGAGATATTCCTACCGTATCAGAATATCTTATTCTTTTGATCCCAATTTCAGAAACAACTGTGCAAAATTCAATTAAAAAACTTATATCAGATCTTGCCGCATCCTCCATACCTACGGTTACTTCATACCCTTTTTCTAAAGCATAGGTTGTACATTTTTTTATACGTTCTAAAACCCAAGCTTTATCTTTTCCAAGTTTAGATTTAATCTGTAAATCAGATGTGGGAATAGATATATGAACTATGTCTACACCACAATCTATGGAAGCATCTATATCTTTAATATTTGCCCTGTTCCAGGATGATATTTTACTTTTCAATCCCAAGGCTGCAATTTCCTCAATACTTGCTTTTTCCTCTCCACCCATAGCTGCTGAACCCGCTTCTATCTGATAAATACCCATATCATTTAAAATTTTAGCAATTTTAACTTTTTCATTTATTCCAAGGGCTATGCCTGCTTTCTGTTCACCATCTCTTAAAGTAGTATCTACAATATTAACATCCATATGAAGCACCTCCTTTTTTAGTTAAGAATTAATAACTCAACTTTCACATATATAAAATTTTGACTTAATATAAAAATATTGTGAAACAAAGCTTTTTGAGTTGAGAGTTGAAAATTGAGAGTTGAGAGTGAAGGTTGATTTTTTGCTATTGCAAAAAATCTTTAAACTTATAAATCAGCAATGTTTCGCCTTAGCGAAACGAGTTGTCAAAAATTTAATCAAA
>DAIMMR010000249.1:0-5840 GCA_036720575.1 Clostridium sp. | reverse complement strand
AAAATCCACATTAACTCTCCACTTTCCACTCTCAATTCTCAACTAAGCAAATTGCGACGCAATATTTTTATATTAAATCAAAATTTTATATGTGCGAAAGTTGAATTAATTATTTATATATCTTTTCAATATTTTATAGATAATATCTCTGCTTATTATGTGTATATTTTCTTATTCAATGCTAAAAATAACTATGTATTTTGAATCTAAGGAGGGTATTTTTATGGCTAAAGCAGGAATGAGAAGACCCGATCCAGGTGACCCTCATGGTACTGAAAGTAATAAAAAGATGAAATCTAATAGAAATACTGTAAAACCTGTGAAAGAAATCCAGGGAAAAGCTAAAACTGGAAATAAAAAAGCAGGATTAATTTAGGAGGTAGTATAAATGACAAAGGACAGCCAACCTGATAACAAAAAGGCAAGAGCTAAAAAAAGTAAAGGCCAGATACCTATTACTGAAGAAGGACAAAATCATAATAAAAACAGTAAAAAGAAATCAGCAAAATAAAAAGCATTTAAAATGGGAGAAGTCATTAACAATATATAATGACTTCTCCCTAAATTACTTTATTAACTAAACATTTTAAGTAGTAGTGTTGCTATAACAACCATAGATGCTCCGCCAATTCTTGTAGATATTTGTGAAAATGGCATAAGTTCCATACGATTTGCTGAAGATAAGATTGCTACATCACCTGTACCACCAAGTCCACTGTGGCATGCTGTAACTAAAGCAGATTCAATTGGGTACATATTTATAAACTTACCAACGAAAAACCCTGATGCCATCATTGATAAAACTACGGAAATACAAATAATGATGTATGCTGGTGTAATTGCTCTAACCAAATCACTAAATGGAGTATATAATACACCAATACCAACTAACAATGGATAAGTCAAAGTTGATGATACAAATTTATACAAGTGATGAACGCCTTGTTCTGTTTCTGGTGGTATCAAGTTAAAACACTTAACTATTGCTGCAGTAAATATCATAATGATAGGTGCTGGTATTCCTATAAGTGGACTAATTAAAAGACCAAATACATAAAAAGTACAAGCAATTAAAAGTCCACTTCCCATAAGTTTAAAATCAACAGGTTTTTCAGCTTTTTGTTCTGCAAGTATTTCATTATCTTCCTTTGTCTTTACTAACAGTCCATTACCAGTAAGGTCTGGTCTCTTTTCAGCATAACGTTTCAATACTCCGGCACTTACTATTGCAACAATATTTCCAAGCACTGCTGCTGGAACTAGTTTTGCAATAAGAGCACTTTGAGGTTGGTGTAAAATTTCTGAATAACCCATGGTTAGTGGCAATATTCCTTCTCCAATTCCTCCATCAAGTATAGGAGTTACAATATAAAAGAAAGTGTAACCTGGCTTATATCCAAATAATAAACCTACTAACATTCCACCTGCAACTGCCATAATGGTTCCTACAACTAAAGGAACAAACATCCTTACAAAACCTTTTATGAGTACTTTTCTATTCATTCCTAGTATACTGCCTACAACCAGGCATGAAATATATAGATATAAAAAGTTAGAGTTTTTCATTATTCCAGTAATCGCTTTGATAGATGTTGTGTTAAGCAGCTTAAAATATACCATCATAGAAGGTATTATTATTGATAAAATTGCAGCACCACCAATATTTTTTAATACTGGAAGTTTTGATCCAATATCTCCAAAAAATGTTCCTAAAATTATAATTATGGCAAAACCACCAATCATATCTGCAGGAAGTTTTTGGGTTACTGAAGCAAAATAAATTATTGCCGCCAGTACAATAAATATTGGAAGAGGTGTAACCCCTACTTTATAATTTACAAATTTTGAAATAAACTTATTATTCCCGGATTTAGGCATATTAACTGTATCTTGCACGTAAATTCCCCCTTGTTTTCATATTCTCACATATTAAATTCCAAGCAAAGTCTTCGTATGTTTTTCAACCATTTCTGGAGTTACATCCTTTTTCCTTGCAACACCTGTATCAATAGCAGCTTTTGCTACGTATGAGGCTACTTTAGGAGCTATTCTCAAGTCAAAAGCACTAGGTATTATATAATTTGGTTTCAATTCTTTTTCACTTACAAGCTCTGCTATTGCATATGCTGCAGCTATTTTCATCTCATCATTTATTTCACTTGCCCTTACATCTAAAGCTCCTCTAAATATTCCTGGAAAAGCAAGTACATTGTTAACCTGATTTGGAAAATCTGACCTTCCTGTACACACCACTTTAGCTCCAGCTTTTATAGCTAAATCAGGAAGTATTTCTGGATTTGGGTTTGCCATTGCCATAATTATTGAATCCTTATCCATGGACTTTACCATTTCTTCAGTTACACAATTAGCTGCAGATACTCCTAAAAATACATCTGCACCTTTTAAAACATCAGCAAGAGTTCCTTTCTGAAGATTAGGATTTGTTATTTCTGCCATTTCATCCTTAAACTTATTCATTCCAATTGGTCTTTTCTTGTATATAGTACCTTTAGTGTCGCAAAGTATTACATTTTTTGTTCCCATCTTTATTAAAAGTTTTGTAATAGCAGTTCCTGCTGCTCCTGCTCCATTTACAACAATTTTTAGATCTTCAAATTTTTTATTTACTATCTTTAATGCATTTATAAGACAGGCTGATGAAACAACTGCAGTTCCATGTTGATCGTCATGAAATACAGGGATATTACAAATTTTCTTAAGCTTTGATTCAATTTCAAAACATTCTGGAGCTTTGATGTCTTCTAGATTTATTCCTCCAAAAGTTGGTTCCATAAGTTTTACAGTTGCTACAATCTCATTGATATCCTTGCTTTCCAGACATATTGGAAATGCGTCTACTCCAGCAAAAGTTTTAAATAAAACGGATTTTCCCTCCATAACAGGAAGTCCTGCACCTGCCCCTATATTGCCAAGGCCAAGAACAGCTGTACCATTTGTTACAACAGCTACCCAATTTCCTTTTGATGTATAGTCATAAATGCATTCCGGATTTTTATTAATTTCTAAGCAAGGTTCTGCAACTCCAGGTGTATATGCTAGCGTTAGGTCTTCTTTGTTTTTAACCGGCACCTTGCATTTTAGTGCAATTTTACCTTCGTTGTCTTTGTGAAATTTTAGTGCAGTTTCTTTTAGATTCATTAATATTACCTCCAACCAATATTTAAATTATAAAAATAATTGCTTTATTACTTTATTTTCAAGTTTATTATAAATTTCATCTTGCAATTTATAAAGTTATTGAAACTTTCTAAATAATTTTGTAACTAAAGTAAGTGAAAACCTTTAACTTGAATTTACGCAAAGAAAAAACCTTTAGGTTAAAAACTAAAGGTTTTTTCTTTGCGTATATATCTTTTTATATAACTATTTTCGATGTCTATGCATTTATATTTATGAATAGGCCTTCCAACAGAGCCATAAATAACTTCCATTTGCAGAGCACCCAGTTTATTTAAAAAACTTAAATATTTCTTCATGGAAACTCTTGATATTCCAACATATCTTGCAATCTCACTTGTTGAAAATGTATTTTCCCTCATTTCTACTACCTTTGTCCATACTTTTTTTAAAGTATTTTTATCAAGTCCTTTTGGCAACTCTGGAGATACTTGATTTTCCTCCCGATTATTTAAAATAAGCTGATCAAGTTCTGTCTGACTAAGCTCTTTTTTTTGTTTTATAAAATTCTGTGCTTCTCTATAGGCATATAATGCCGAGTTAAATCTATCAAATTCAAAGGGTTTTATCAAATAATCTACTGCACCGTATTGTAAAGACTTTTTTATAGTTTGAATATCACAAGCAGCTGATACAATAATTATATCCACTTCTTTACCCATTTTTCTTACTTGAGATAATAATTCCAATCCACTTAAACCGGGCATGTATATATCCAATAAAATTAATTGTATATCGCTTGTTTTTAAAACTTTTACAGCTTCCTCAAAGGAACGTGCTGCAGCTTTTAATTTAAATCCACCTACTTGACTGAGATATTTTTTGTTAAATTCTGCAACCATAGGATCATCTTCAACAATTAAGACATTAATCATTTAACACCCTCCTCTTTTTCCTTATAAGGTATATAAATTGAAAATAGAGTACCCTTAGCTAACTCTGAATATATCTCAATTTCACCACCTAATCTCTCTACACTTTTTTGTACTAAATAGAGACCCAATCCTCTGTCATTTCCTTTTGTTGAATAGCCTTTTATAAAAAGTTTTTCTTTCGTATCTTCATCAATTCCAGAACCACTATCATTTACCTCTATAGTCAAAGTTTCTTTCTCGTATAGTAATGTTAAATTTATTATCTTTTCTTTGGAATCCTTTACAGCTTCCAGTGCATTTTCAAGCAAATTGCCAAGTATAGTTACAACTTCATGAGTTAACTCAGAATTTTCTGGCTCAGGGATAAAGCAATCTTCGCATACTTTTAACTTGACATTGATTTCTCTAGCATAACTCATTTTACCTAAAATAAATCCAGCAAGTACAGGATCTTTTACATGCCTTACTATAAATCCTATTTGCTCCTGGTATTTATTTGCAATGCCACTTATATAGTGTGTAAGTTCATCATAGCATTTCATATGTAACATACCTAATATAACATGTAATTTGTTCATAAACTCATGAGTTTGTGCTCTAAGTGCATCTGCATATTGTTTTACTCCAGTAAGCTGTTCCGCTAATAATTTAATTTCAGTTTTATCACGAAAAGTTGATATGGCACCTACAATTTTTTTATTTACTAAAATTGGTGTACGATTGGTTAAAATCTTTATTCCTCTAAGATCTTGCACCTGATCAAATTCTGGTTGCCCAGTTTTTAGAACATGATTTAATCTGGTATTTGGAACACAATCCTCTGCTTTTTCACCAATAAGGTTAGTAATGCCTACTTTCTTGAATATCCGAGCTGCCTCTTCATTTACCAGAGTAATTCGGCAGTTTTCATCTACAGTTATAACACCTTCTCTTATTGAGTAGAGCATTGCATTCTGCTCTTCTAGAATCTTTGCAATTTCCCAAGGTTCTAATCCAAACATGGTTTTTTTAATGCTTTTGGCAAGCAGCATAGCTCCTATAACTCCAACTATAAACCCTATACCTATGCCTAAATATATAATCATTCTACTTTGCCAGTTAACTTGCTGTACAGTGTTTAACAATATACCAACAGAAACCATTCCTACTTGCTTGCTATCTGCAGTGAATATCGGAACAAATGCTCTAAGTGACTTACCCAATGTCCCCTGCGCAATTGAAATGTATTCATGGCCTTTCAGAACCTCTACATCGTCGCCACCAACAAAATGCTTTCCTACCTGATTAATATCTGGATGTGATTTTCTTATACCTTTCATGTCAGTAACTACAACAAATTCTACATCAGTTGATTTCCTTATTTTATTCGCTAGTTCTTGAATGACTTTTTCATCCCTCTTACCACTTAAAGCTTCAATTATAGTAGGTGAATCGGCAACCATATTGGCAATATAAGACGCTTTATTAGATAGATTTTTTTCCGTGTTACTTGATACTTTTACACTTATAAGAACATCTGTTACTAATAGAGAAAGGGCCACCACGCCGCAAACAAGTAAAGTTATAGTGGTCTGTAAAGTTAATCTAGGTTTTTTTATTCTCATATCTCCTCCAAATACTTTATCTGATGGCTACCTACTGTAACACTCCCACTTTGATAGAAGTGGGAGATATTAGAACTCTTGAGCTTCAGCGATTTAGAGTTCTTATGTTGTGTATAACAGTAGCTACGCCCCTAGATAATTCATCTAAACTTAGTGGGAGAAA
>DAIMMR010000248.1:0-5840 GCA_036720575.1 Clostridium sp. | reverse complement strand
ACTTAAAAATTACTAAACTAAATATGCATAATAAAAAGCCTGTGAATCATTGAATCAATGGCATTAAGTTAATGGAGCTTAAGAAGCTACCACAAACAGTGGCAGCTTCTTTTTGATGTTAATTGACTTTACCATTGATAGATTAGAGCCGGTTAACCTAAAAATGGGTATAAGAAACAGACAGGAAGTATTCCCTGTCAAAAAAAGTATTCTGTTTAGAAAAATTATGCCACTCTATATATGAAGCTTATAGCTGATTTTGCAACTATATTTCTGGGTCTTGAACGTCCAGAGCGAATTGGAGTTATATACCTGGAAATCAAAGCTCCAATGTTAGGTGGAGTTATTTTCCCAAGGAAGTACCTCGGCATATGTGTGTTGCTACAGAAAAGTTGACCTTATATTCGTATTTCCTGTCTTTTTTTCTATAACTACGTACAAGGTGATTAATTCAGAAAAATTGTACATTACAAGTCGAGCAAAAATTTCCTAGAGTATAAACTCCACCTTTTTTGAATGAAAATGAAGCAATCCTATTGTATATTTTAAGTCCCGAAATGAAGTTTCAATTCCCCATCTCATTGAATATAGTTCCTTCAAAGTTTGCGATGGAAATATTTCTCTATCAAAATCGGTTACAACAACTTCATAAGTATCTTCAGTTATCGAAAATCTAACAATTCTGAAAGGTAAGCTATACATTATTGTAGGATCACTCTTTTTACTCTTTTCAGAAAGGTAGTCAAAAGGCTTGTTATGAGCTATTTGTCGATAGTGGTTTTTATCCTTTATCAATTCCTTAACTCCATTTGTTTGCTTTCTTGTTAGTTTTAGATTTATATCAACATCAAACTCTTTTGTGGATGGGAGTTCGAAGCCATGTAGAATGCTAGATGAATAAGTATTATGATCTTTTATTCTTATAAGATATTTCCACCCACGTTTCTGTATATGGCCATGTTTTGTTACAAGCCTCATATCCCCTGTCAGCTATAATTAATGCAGGTGTGTTTATCTTAGATCGGTCTATTATATCTGTTAATGCCCGATTTTCATTAGAAAGATGCCCTTTTAGTACTATTGCATCCTCATATGTGTGCTGTTTAATATCATACAATGCATTTAAAAGCAATAGATTATATGGCTTTCTTCCATCCTCAAATTGATACAAAGAATCTAAGTCAGCTTTATTTGTTGGAATCTGGATGTCAGAACCATCGATAGCTAATAAACGGTACCCCTTAAACAATGAATTAGTTGTTGTTCTTTGGACAAATGTATGAAATAAATTTTCAAGTGCAATAGGCTGTATTTTTGCTCGCTGTTGTATAAACGCAGAAGATGAAGTAATGTTCGCACTACATCCGTATTGTCTTAGAAGTTCATTAGTTAACGAATTCCCTTCCATTCCTAATATAGAGATAATCATCTTTTCAAAAGGAAGTTTTCGCTTTCTAACAAAATCTCTGTCTGGGTTTCGGATGTATTCACCTAAACCTTTTTTTAAATCATGAATGAGTGATAATAAAATTCCTTTTAGTTCTTGCGGATTATTTTTCATATGTGTCCTCCTTATAATTAGTATCTACCTAATTATAAGGGCCGCTTTTGTTACCACTATAAATATCAATAGCGAAAGCGGCCGCACATTTTTATTATCCTGCCGAGCAAAAATGTGAACTTTTGTAAAAAAAGACCAGCACCATGTATTTTGTGATGCGAGTCTTTTCTTAACTTAATGCCATTGGAGAGAAATCTTCAGGTCTTTTTTTATTTTTTGAAGGAATGTTGGAATATATGTCGAAAATATCATTAATTGGTATTTTGCAGATAAAGTTAAAAAAAGTTAAAAATCAATTGATATTTAAATAAATTGTATTATATTATGTTAAATTCAAATGAAAAGTTTGGGGGAGATATTATGAATACAAAGATAAGGGTGAGTGGTAATATAATTAGTGAGCTATCAGAAAAAATTCCATCAAATATTATTGCATTGAATGAGTTAGTTAAAAATTCTTATGATGCTGGCGCAAAAAAAGTAACAATAAAGTTAGATAGCAAAAATAAAAAATTAACGATTATTGATGATGGTTGTGGCATGGACGAAAAAGAGATAAACACATTATTTCATATTTCTATAAGTACAAAAAAATACGGCGAACTGAATGAGCACAATAGATATACACAAGGTTCAAAGGGTTTAGGATTTTTAGCTGTTTTTAAATTTGGTGAACACGTTGTATGGGAAACAAAAAAATAAGGGGATTTGAGTTCTCAGTCGATTATTCTGATTTAATAAGTAAAGATGATATATCTCAATATCAGGTTAATATATTTGAAAAAGATATCGAAAAGCAAGGGACCAAAATTGAAATTGATTTATCAGAGTATAATGCTAATTCTTTAATAAAATATTTTTCACAAGCAAAAAATTATCAAAAGATTATTCATGCTTTTGATGATAATAAATTCATAATTGAGCTACAAATTGATGATAAACTGTATTCAAGTACGAATGCGGACTATTTGATATTAAAAAATTGTTTACCCGAAAATCAGATGTATTATGTGACCTATAAATCAATAGAACAGCAAATTAAATTTTATTATAATGATAATTTAATACATTGTGAAAATTTCAAGTTTAGCTCAAACCTTTATAGCCTAAATATTGAATTAATGATTTTTAAATTTAAGCCATATGGAAAATATGGAATTAATAGGTTATTCTATAATCCTCAAGATGAATTGACTCCATTAATTTATATTAATTCAAATTTATTTGTTAATTATGAACTGTTTGACCCAAACATAAATGCAAAAAATAAAATAGGCAAGATGTTAAATCAAATGATAGGATATATTCGTATAATAAGCAGCAACCCCATGATAAGTTTTAACTCAGATAGGACACAATTTCTTCAAAATGAATTAACAGATGAAATTAAAGACTTTTTATTTAAAATTAATCTTCAGATTCAAGAAATAGGATATAAATTTAAGAAATACCTTCCAGACTTGCATTACTTAAAGTATGATGAACTTCCTCAAGCATATCAAAATTCAGATGAGGAACAACTTAAGAATGCAATAAAGGATGACTTTCCGTTTAAGGATGAAGTTACCATTAAAAAAAATAGAAATAAAGTTACATATTCCGTATTTGGCAAAAGCATTGATGTTAATATTTTGGGAGCCGAAAAGGGAAAACGGGATCCTAAACAAAAGGGCCATACTGAAAATAAGAAAAACCCAGCTTTCATTAAGATAGTACAGCCAGTTGAGAGAATTCCAATTCCTTCTGAACAAATAGACTTAGGTACGAAAATAAAAGAAGCGAAAGATAGTAATGGAAATGATATAAACATAGATAACATAGATATAAAAGTTGATGGCGCTATATATAAAGATAAAATACTATCAAGTATAGTAGTACCTTGTTCTAAAATTGTCCAATTTTCATATAATGATTCATCAACGGGAATGGTTATTGAACAATTAACTTTAGTCTTTTATCAACCTGAAACGAAAGTGGATGTATCAGAATTAAAGGAATACTTAATAACGTTGCCAACTAATAAAAGTTATACTGTAAATTTTAATCCGACAGTAGGAAAACTAGTTGATCAAATTAATAGTTTGGAATTAAAAGGATATGAAGAGGTAATAGCATGTTCACTAAGGGCTATTTTTGAAATAAGTGTGGATTCAATTATAAAATCTCCAAAGTTTGACAATATATTTTATAATATAAGTAAATTGGAAAAAAGGGTAGTACAAGTTATTACATATATTACAAGTGAAAAACATTTTATATCAGAGATTAGTAACAAAACAAGTATAGATTATTCAAGTCTTGTAAATATGCTAAATCCAGGGGAATATGAAGAAGCAATATATAAAGCTCATTTAGGTGCACATAAGTCAGATACGTATCTATCTGAATATGATATTATACGGCTTGCAAGAATGGCAGGAATATTCATAATAGTTGTTAATGAGATGATAAATAATCCAAGTATAATATGATTTCCTGGACATTTTATCTATAGTTGATATAATTAAGCTAAAGGGTGTGATAATTATGTTGGGAAATATTGCATATGCAGATTATAAGAAAAAAAGTGATATTCACGGTACAGTTCTATACCCTGCCGTTATGATAGCACCTATTCAAAAAGATATACTAAATGATTTAATTAGCAAGAGGGAAATAACTTCAATCTTCGATCCATTCCATGGATCTGGCACTTCCTTATATGAAGGTTTAGAAGTTTCAGATAAAATTTGGTTGTTCGGTTGTGACATTAATCCATTAGCAAATTTAATTACAAAAGTTAAATTACAAGGGGTTGCACCGAGTATTTACGAAGATATAGAAGTATTAAAAATAAATATAAGGGATATAGAAATTAATGATAAATATAGTTTCCCGAATATCGATAAGTGGTTCCGAGAAGATATATCCGCTGATTTACAAAGGATAAGATCATCTATAATGTTAATTGAAAACAAACAGAACAGGTTATATTTTTGGTATATGCTTTGTGATATTATTAGGAAATATAGTAATACAAGAAGCAGCACTTATAAGTTGCATATAAAAAAGAGCGATGCAATAGATAGAATGGTAAATAACGTAATAAGTGAATTTATATCATCAGTTGAACAAAATGTGAACAAGTTTAGAAAAAGCTCAAAAAAATTTAAACTATGGAAATGTGATATTTTACAAAAGATTAGAGAAATTGATAATGATGCATTTGATATTTCAATAACTTCGCCTCCATATGGTGATAATGCTACTACGGTTCCTTATGGACAATTTTCAATGTTACCATTATATTGGATTGATAAGCATGATTTAGAACTTGAAGGATGGGAATTAGATAATTATTCAAAAATTGATTCAAAAAGTTTGGGGGGAAGCTCAAAAAAAATAATAATTAATGAATTTGAATATGAACTTATAAGACCATACCTTAGTAAGATTTCCGATGCCAAGAAAGGAAAGGTTATAAAATATTTTAATGACTATTTTGTTTTCCTAAGAGAGTTATGTAGAGTAACTCGGGTATATATTGTAATGACTCTTGGAAATAGGACAGTAGATAGGGTAAATATAGACTTAACTGATATAAGCAAGAGGTTCTTAGAAGTGCATAATTTTACCAATATTCAAACGGTCAAACGTGAAATCCCTAAAAAAAGGATTCCAAGAACAACTTCTAAAGTATATAATAAACCTGTCAATTCAATGAATTATGAGTATATAATAATATATAGAAAAAACAAATAAGTTAATATTTATTTGGCTGTTATGTGTCGCTCCGGATTCATCATGGAGCTGTATTTATTTTATATGCTCCAAACACTGGGCCCGTTTTTAGGGCGTTTTTTCTCTCTTCTCCCAATTCAACCCCCCACATCTTAATCCCTGTCCACTTTTTCAGCCAAAGAGGATATTTTCATTACAAAACAAATAAAACTCAATGTGGTTTTCCTCCGACTGTAAGAGAAATAGGCGAAGCTATGGGATTAAAATCTACTTTAGTAATAAAAATGATAAAGGAAAGCAAGCATAATTTTGCATCTATTCGCATCTATACCACCTAGTCGTCCCCATTCTGTCCCCATCTTAAGTTATGTTAACCAAAACTGTAAAATAAAAAGATGCCTCAATCACTTGAGACATCTTACTTTCCCTTTGGCAGGGGTAGAAGGCTTCGAACCCTCAACCAACGGTTTTGGAGACCGTCAGACTTATGGATTGCATTTACTGCAAGGGGTATATCCCTCGCTTATAGCATCTGATTTTTTAATCTCAATACAACTTT
>DAIMMR010000247.1:0-5860 GCA_036720575.1 Clostridium sp. | reverse complement strand
CCAATAAAACATTGTTTTTATCGAGTTCTAAGTTTAATTTTTGGTAAATATCATAGATGGCTTTATACTCTTCTTTTGAAGTAGATGAGGCAGAAGATTTAGATGTACTTGAACTACTAGGTAAATACATCCCACTTGTGCTTGTGTATTTACTGAATATATCATCAATTTTAGTATCTACAGTATTTATATAATCAATCGCCCCAGATATATTTTGCCTTCTGTGTTTTTTATATGCACTATCTTCTAATTCCAATGTTCTTGAATCGCTTAAAGTTCCAGCCGCAGCTTTATTTCTTTGATTAATAACCTTTATTTCTTCATTATAAGCATCAATTCTATCTCTTATTGCACCAACGGTAGTCTTGGTATTGTTAAAAACAACCGTTGTCTCGTTCATCAGTGCTGTAATTTTATCTTTCATACCACTCAACAAAGCATCTCTTTCGGCTAATAATGCTGTCTTTTTGTCATTAAGAATACCAATATTTGTGATTTGCATATTACCTTCTTTATCTAAGGATACTGTCAAATCATCATATTTATCTTTTAACTCTTTCACTATTCCATTAAGAGCTTGTTTTTGTTGTTCATTTTTATTCTCCACCTGAGATAGAGTTTCATAATTATTTATAAGTGCGGTAAGATTTTCATTCTCCTTCATCTGTCTGTCTAGGTATTTGGTCATTGAGTTGATTTTTTCATCTATATTTATATTGTTTGTTATAGTATCTAAATCTTTAATCTTACCCGTTGTAGTATCAACCTCAAACCCTAAATCCTGTAGTTGCTCAATTAATTTGTCAATCTCTTTCTGATTATCGGTTAATTGTGCAAATCCAGTCTCATACTGATAAGGGTCGCTCTCCAACATCTTTCTTGTTTCCATTAATTTGTTTAGCTTTTTTTGGATTTCAGTTATTTCGTTTAATGATTTTTTTTGACCTTCTATGTCCATTGTTGACATTGCATTAGAATAATCATTATATGTAGTAGTTAATTTTTCCAACTCTTCTCTTTGCTTTCTCAAATGGTTAGTTAGTAATAACACTCCACCAACTGCCATTGTAATCCAACCTAAAGGAGTGGTAAACAAGAGATTTAAGGCTGTTTTAACCGTTCCTAATACACCTGCAAGTCCAACTTGAGCGGCAGTCAATATACTCGTTCCTACGGTCATTTCTGCATATTTTTCAATGTACTTTGCCATAGTTATTTTACTCATTGCTTTATAAACTACTATAAAAGCAGTTGACAAACCAATTAAAGCAACACCAAGTGATTCCGTATGGTTGATTAACTGGTCTATCGTACCAACCAATCCCGTTAATAAATCAATTCCAGTTTTAATTACACTACTATCTATGAAATTCAGCCACATTTTATCCTTAGTTGCTTGTAATTGAGCCATTTTTGCTTCCGTTGACTCAAGATAGATTGCGTAACGCTCTTGGGCTAAACCCGCTGAGTTCAACGACTCTGTCTCTAACTGCAAAGCTGTCTGATAGTTATTCATTAAAACCAAGAAATTCTCACGTTGTCTCGTTCCTGCTATACTTTTAGCCACTGAAGATTGTGTTACTTGATCCCAGCTGTTCCAACGAACTGCGATATCATCAATAACATCGCTCAAATCCCTAAAATCAGTTTCGCTTGAACGTAATGCTACGCCAACTCTATTTAGTGTATTTTCAACATCACTTAAACCTATACCATCTTCATCTAATTTATTTAATTTAATGTCTTGCATCCTAGCGAACATAGTCTTAAATGATTCTCCAATACTTGATGCCGATCTACGAGATACACTCGACACCGTTCCTATATACCCCAGTAGGGTATCTAATTCAACGCCAGCTTGTTGTGATGATGTTGCAGAACGCTGTAATGCTTCTGATAGTTCAGCAACACTTGTAGCTGCTATATTATCTATTGCAACCATTTTTGACACTACATCTGTAGCTTCACTAGCTTCGAGCTTAAATCCGTTTAGTGTAGAGGTTAAATACTCTGTAGCCTGTGCGGTCTCCATACCTGATAACTTAGCTTGCATGATACTAGCTCTCATTAAATCTGCCGTTTCAGCCATAGTTTTACCTTGTCTAAACCACTCAACAGAACCTTTGAGAATTTCATTGGTGGCAATTCCCATTTGTTTTCCTAAATTAGAATATTCAACAGCTAACTTACCAACCTCGTCTGTTGTTAATCCAGTTACCATACGAATCTCACTTAAACTCTTATCAGTTTCGTTGATAAATTGAATGCCGTTTTTCATTTCTCTGATTACTTTATAGTACCCTCCAACTGCTAAACTCCACTCCACAGTCCTCTTAATTGCTATTCCTAGTTCTTTTAAAAACGTTTGATTTTCTCTTGTGGCTTGACGAGTGCTTTTACCTAGTATTTCATAACTATCCGAAGCTCTGTTTATCTCACCGCTATATGTAACTATTTTGTTTTTACCATCATTCAAGGATTGTGTGAATTTTGTTGTGCCGTCTTTTGCCTCTTTAACCGAATATCCAACTACCTCTAAACCTTTAATCAATGGAGTTGTTCCTAAATCAAACTTTCCTAACTTTTGCAATTCTAAATTAATATCTTTAAACCGTTCGTTTGCTTTTCCGTCTACATCAACATTAATTTTTATAGGTTTAGCTTTTGTATTGTTGCTTAAATTATTAATATCTTGTTTGATTTTATTCAATGAACCTGAGTCAATTTCAGCCTGCAAAAAAATCTTTATCATATCGCTCAATTTATCTCACCGCCTTTTTGACATAATAAAAGAGAGTTGAATTTATCAACCCTCTAATAATGTTTTATTTATTAATTTAATCTCTAACTATTTATTTTTTTAATTCTTTCATTCATTTGAGTACATAGTCTTTCTAGTTGTCTACCATAAGTTGCTATATTGTTTGCGGCATTTTTAGTTCCTGTATACTGTGAGAAATATAAAAAATTATTGTCATCTGTGTTGTTTTTATATTGTACAACAACCACTTTAGGTGATGCACTTCCTTTTCCGCTATACCCACCTACAACACCACCCACAACACCGAACATTGCAGTTCCGACTAAAGACTTGCCTATTGAAAATGAACTATTGTTAATAATTTGCTGTGAATCAGCAGATGATATAGATATAATATCTCCTATAGGTATTTCTGTTTTGAAGTTCTCTGAATCAAATTCAAACCCTTTATTATTTAGCTTCATAAAGCCACTTATCCCCTCTGGAATATCTTCACATTTAATTACTGTGACCATATCTGAATAATGAAAGTTTAATTGCTCAAATTTAGGCGAGTTAAGTATTGAGTTTAAACCAAACAACAATAAAATTCCTAATACAATCCACCATAATAACATAGCGCTACCTCCTTTAATATACTCTTATTACTATTAGTATACCCAACTTAGGTAAATAATGCTATATTTATTGAATTATTTTATATTCTATTTTGATACAATAAAATTGATGTTTTATAAATCAGATAAAGTTTTCTGTTCCACTTGTTTAATTCCATCTTCACCAAAATATTTGCCTAATTCTTCGTCAATGCCAGTATCATTATAGATTGAAACCATTTCTACAGACTCCCATCCTACTATTTGCTTTATGACTTCATCAGGAATATTTGCCTTACTAAGATTTGTTGTAAAATAGTGACGGGTTGAGTGCCAGTAAAAATGCTTATCTATGTATTTATTAAACCTTTCCGCCCAACTATCTAAAGTAGAAACTTCTGCCTTCTCCCATTCGCCATTACGCTTTGTTACAAACAAGTATTCATTGTTTATGTCTAATTCTTCCCTTTGCTCTAACCATTTATCAAGATAAGGTTGGAAATTATTTGCTATAACGTATTTATTGAGCATCTTTCCTCCCCTACCCTTCGTTTTTATTTTCTCAGGTGTTCTATACAATGAACCATGAACAACATTCTCAGGTTTAAAGAAGTCAACTTTGAATCTAGCTAATTCGGACTTTCTAGCACCACTGTTCATAGCTAATGATAAAGCACAAGCCTCTTGATACATGTCTTTTTCAACTAAAATATTTAATAATTCTTCTAAGTCCTCATCTTCAAACACCGTCTTTTCTCTAACTGGTTGATTTACTGGTGCAGGAATTTTGTTAATTATATTTCTAAAGTCAGGAAAATCATCATCAAGTACATTTTCAATAAAATTAGACATACTTGATAAAGATGCTCTTAATCTCCTGATTCTACTTGAACTCAATTCCAATGTATTCATAAGCCAATTCTGATATTTCATCACATCTCTCTTTGTTATGTCTGTAAACAGCTTGTTTTTATTATGCTCTAAATTCCATATGTAATATATCTTTATATCACTAGTATAATTAATAATAGTTAATTCAGATTTACCCGTACTTTGTAGATATTCTATAAATTCCTCTAGTAAATCCTTATTATCTTGATTAACTTTATTATATAATTCATCTGTAACTATATTATTATAGACTGTTGATCTTGCCATTGCTTCACTTCCTTGCGTATTAATTTTATATTTTATTATTTAGCATCTATACCTTGTTTTTTCAGTTCCTCAATCATCATTTTTTTGTATTCGCCTTTTTCCATAATCTCTTTTGCATTATCCATGTATGGTTTTCTCTCATGCCAATGACCATTTTCCCCAAACAAATTTCCACTTGTCCCTTCATGTACTGTCTCAGCTACATATCTAGTGTACTTCCAAGGACTCCAATATGGCGATGCATGTTGGAATTTTTCTACATCATATTGCATATTAAACCAATCATGTGCAATTTCCACTTCTGCAACATTACCTTTATCTTCTAGTGGAAAATTTGTCATAGTATCACGTAATTGACCAGTTCTTTCATAGTTACCTTCTGGTATAGAATATACTTCTTTATCTATTTCTTCTTTCACCAACTCTTTTGCTTTCTCTCCCGTTCCTTCTAGTGCTTTATCTCTAGCCTGTCTAAGTGCCTTTTCTAAATCACTCCAACTTTTTACCGTTGCCATTACTTTTCAACCCCATTATTCCAGTCGATTGCTGCTTTTAAAAAGTTCATTTTATCAATATCCAGATTAGAAAATTCTTCTTTTGCATTAGCAATAAGTTCTTTTAATTGTGTTTCATTAGGTGTTTTTTCTATTAGCTTATTTAGTCCATCCTTTATAATATATTGAATAGTATTCTTTTGATCGTATTCATCTCTTTCAGCATCTATATGATTATTTAATGCCATATTTATATCTGATAGTTCTGTAACTGGAATATTTTCATAGATAGTATCATATAATCCCGAAGATACAAGTATGTCATAGGATTCGATTATATTCTTAGGCAAGGTCAAATTAGTATATTTTTCAACCAATAAAACACGAAATGCTATATCTAGTGAATTGCCATTTAGAATATGTAATCCATTTTCTCTATCAATAGCAGATTCAAATATAGATTTAATAAGTGTGAGCTTTTCAGCTATAGGAATGTATTGTTTAATTGAAATTTCTAAGCCATTAAAGTTTATTGCTTTTTCTGATTTTATGTCCATTGATTTTATAGTATCTCTTAATTCTCCAACTTTGATTTTAGCCATTCGCTAAATCCCCCTTTTATATTTTATATATTATTATTTTATGGCGGAAAGTATGAGATTTGAACTCATGCGTGTTTTACCACCTAACTGATTAGCAATCAGTCCTCTTCAACCTAACTTGAGTAACTTTCCGTAATTATTAAAAGGCTCATTTTATAGTAAAAAAATAACAAGGGAGAAATTAATCTCCCTATTTTATAATATATTTATCAGTTATGCTACTGTGCTATCGTCATATATTGTCATTGT
>DAIMMR010000246.1:0-5876 GCA_036720575.1 Clostridium sp. | reverse complement strand
GAAAAGGTATTCCTTATAAGCAAACTCCACCTGAACCTAAGAATCTCTTGATATTCTGTTAAAATCAAATAATAGTTTGCAATACTCCAATAATCGAAATAGAAATATTATTAGGAGAACAGAATAAAGTATAATCCATTTTATGATATAATGAACATGAAGTGCTTATCCGATTTAATTAGTTAGAAAGGAAAATAGAAAATTAGATGGAAATGAATGATAAAAGGAATAAATATGCATCATTATTTAATGAAAATAATTTTAAATTAAAAAGGATATTTGAAAGTATTATTGTAGGAATGTTAACCGGTTTTGTAATATCTTTTTTAAGATTTTTGGTGGATAAATCAGGATACCTTTTAGCGAATACTTATAAAACAATCAGTTTAAAGCATTGGTTAATTCCAATTTGGATTATATTTTTAATTATAATAGGTTATATAATTGGTTTGATTGCAAAAAAGAATGTTGCAATTAGGGGAAGTGGTATTCCACAAGTTGAAGGTGTATTACTTGGAAAACTTGATATGACATGGTGGAAAGTAATATTGGGGAAATTTGTAGGAAGCTTTCTTGCTATTGGGACAGGCCTTTCACTTGGAATAGAAGGACCGTCTGTTCAATTAGGTGCAGCAGTTGGACAGGGATTTTCAAAAATTTTAAAAAAAATAAAAATAGAAGAAAAATATCTTATTGTAAGTGGTACTAGTGCTGGAATCGCCGCTGCGTTCAATGCTCCACTGGCTGGAACAATGTTTGCACTAGAGGAAATTTCAAAAAAACTATCGCCTACAATTTTGATTTCAGTATTTTCTGCGGCAGTGGCTTCAAATTTTATTTCCTATGAATTTTTTGGCTTTAAGCCTGTTTTTGATTTTAGAAATATACCCAGGTTGCCATTAAAATATTATTTATTTATTATTATACTTGGAATTATTATAGGTGTTTTAGGAGTTGTCTTTAATAAAGCGTTAGTAAAGACACAAAATATATTTTCTGTTCAAAAATGGATTCCTATACAGTTCCGACCAATGTTTTGTTTAGTAATATCAATCTTTATAGGATTTTTGCTGCCTCAGATTTTAGGAGAAGGAGATATGCTTATAATGTCTCTTGCAAAAGGTAATATTGCAATAAAAATGCTTGTGATTTTACTTGTTTGCAAATTTATTTTTTCAATAATATGTTGTGGTTCAGGAACTCCAGGAGGTATATTTCTGCCATTATTTACCGTAGGAGCTTTAATAGGAGCTATATATGGAGGTGCTGTTACTTATTTATTTCATATTAATAGTTCTTATATTGGAATCTTTATAATTCTTGCTATGGCAGGATATTTTTCTTCAGTTATAAGGGCTCCTATGAGCGGAAGTATACTTGTTATAGAAATGACAGGAGCTTTTAGCAATCTTTTACCTGTTGCTATTATTGCAGTAGTTTCCTATTTGACTGCTTATATATTAAAGTCTAAACCAATATATGAAACTTTACTGGAAAAACTTTTAACTAATTAGGTGATGCTTATGGAAAATTATATAAAATTTATAGCTAAGGCATGGAAAGACTTTATAGAAGAAGGATATTTAAATAGTGCAGTACGGCCTGAAATCGCTGAATCCTGGCAAAGGTGCAAAAATTATGAAGTAGATCCCTTAAATGGTAGAGGAAATAGTATTCTTACAGGCAGCAGTATTGCTTATCGACTGGAAGAAAATGAGGATCTAATTTCTATTGCAAAACCTGTAGTAAAAAGCCTATATGATATTGTAGCAGGTTCTGGATTTGTAATTATGCTAGTGGATAAAGAAGGATATGTTATAGAATCATTAGGGGACAGGAAAATACTGAAAAGGGCAGATAAATTGAAATTTGTAGTAGGTTCTCTCTGGACGGAAAGGGAAGTAGGAACTAATGCTATAGGTACTGCGTTGTATCTTGATAAGCCGATACAAACTATTGGAGCAGAGCACTATGGTGTAAAACAGCATTCATGGACATGCTCTGCAGCACCTATTCACAATGAAGATGGGGATGTAGTAGGGTGTATTAATATGTCAGGAAATTATTATGATGCACATTTGCATACTTTGGGTATTGTTACAGTAGCAGCTCACGCTATAGAAACTCAATTTGACCTTACTATTTCAAATAAACTTATGAATACCACTTTTGACTCAGTAACAGAAGGCATGATTGTACTTGATAACAAATTGAATATAAAGAAGATAAATGACAAGGCATTAAATATTTTAAATATGAAAAGTGAAAAAGCAATAAAATTAAATATTACGAGTATTATACATAATGTGGATTTTAAAAATATACTAAACGGCAGGGCAGATAATTGTAATGATATAGAATGTGATTTTTATGTGGAAGGTAGTAGGATCAAATGCCTTATAAGTGTATTGGCAATGAAAGTGAAAAATAAGATAATAGGAATAGTTATAACTTTTAGAGAATGTAAATATTATCACAAACTTGTTAAAAAAGTTATGGGATATACTGCTTCTTATAAATTTGACCATATAGTTACTGCTAATTCTAAAATGAAAGAAATAATAAAATTTGCTAAAAAAGCAGCAAGAAGTGAATGCAATATTTTAATAGAAGGGGAAAGTGGTACTGGAAAAGAACTCTTAGCTCAATCTATTCACAATTATAGTGACAGGTGTGAAGGCCCTTTTGTAGCTATAAATTGTAGTTCTATACCTAGAGAACTTGTAGAAAGTGAGCTTTTTGGTTATGAAAAAGGAGCTTTTACAGGAGCTTTAAAGCAAGGAAAGCCTGGAAAGTTTGAATTAGCAGATGGAGGAACTATTTTTTTAGATGAAGTAGGAGAGCTTCCTCTTGATATACAGTCAAAGCTTTTAAGGGTTCTTGATAATAATAAAATTACAAGAGTTGGAGGAACTTATGAAAAACAGCTAAATGTAAGGGTAATAGGAGCTACAAACAGGGTGCTCAAGGACGAAATTAAAAAGAAAAATTTTAGAAGTGACCTTTACTATAGATTGAGCGTGATGAATATAAAAACTGTCCCGCTTAGGGAAAGAAAAGAAGATATAGATCTTTTAATTAAATATTTTATGGAAGAATTGAATTCTAAAAATTTATGTAAGAAGAAAGTAGCGGAAAAGGCATACATAGAAAAAATTAAAGCTTATGATTGGCCTGGAAATGTTAGAGAACTTAGAAATGTAATAGAGAGGGATTACTATTTAAGTGAAGACAAGATGGTTCCTTTGGATTATTTAGAAAAAGAAGTTTATGAAAAAAATGTCTCCTCTAATCAAGTAAATATTAGTGTGCTTCCAATGGATGTTTTAGAAAAAGAAAACATTGAAAATGCACTTGAAAAGTGTAATGGAAATATATTAAAAGCTGCAAAATCTTTAAATATCAGTAGATCTACCATGTATAGAAAAATGAAAAAGTATGGAATAAAAAGTGTGTCAAAATGACCAGAAAAAAGTAAAATTCTCAAAATAGGACAACAATTATGTGCCATAATGACACATAATATTTCTAAATACACCTTTATTATGCCTTTTACGTTTGGTATGGTATTTGCTTATAAATATATTAGCAGGTATATATAAATTTTAATATTGCCATACTATTATAAAAAAGGAGAGATAATTATGAAAGCTGTATTGTGGTATGATAAAAAAGATGTAAGAGTAGAGGAAATTGAAGAACCTAAGGTAAAAGAAAATACTGTAAAGATTAAGGTAAAATGGTGTGGTATATGTGGTTCTGATTTACATGAGTATTTAGGAGGACCTATATTTATTCCAGTAGGTACACCACATCCTTTAAGCAAGAGTACAGCACCAGTAGTTTTAGGACATGAGTTTTCAGGAGAGGTAGTAGAAATAGGAAGCAAGGTTACAAAATTTAAGGCAGGAGATAGAGTTATTGTAGAACCTATAGTTGCTTGTGGAAAGTGTCCTGCTTGCCTTGAAGGAAAATATAATTTATGTGAAGCCCTTGGATTTCATGGACTTTGTGGAAGCGGCGGTGGATTTGCTGAATACACAGTATTTCCTGAAGATTTTGTCCATAAGATACCAGATACTATGGACTATGAGAAGGCTGCACTTGTTGAACCTATGGCGGTTGCTCTTCATTCTCTAAGAGTTGGAAACTTTACTACAGGAAATACTGCTTTGGTTTTAGGCGCAGGACCTATAGGACTTGCAACTATTCAGTGTTTAAAGGCAGCAGGGGCAAGAATTGTAATTGTATTTCAGAGAAAATCTGTAAGACAGGAATATGCTAAGAAATTTGGAGCAGATGTAGTTTTAGATCCAAGTGAAGTAGATGTAATTGAAGAAATTAAAAAACTTACAGGCGGCGTAGGTGTAGATACATCTTTTGAAACAACAGGTGCAAATGTAGGGATTAATACGGCAATTCAAGCTTTAAAATATGAAGGTACTGCGGTAATAACAAGTGTATGGGAGAAAAATGCAGAAATTAATCCAAACGACCTTGTATTTACAGAAAAGAAGGTAGTTGGTACTCTTGCCTACAGACATGAATTTCCTTCTACAATAGCACTCATGAATGATGGAAGGATAAAGACAGATGGATATATTACAAAGAGAATAGCACTTGAGGACATTGTAAAAGAAGGATTTGAGACACTTACAGGACCTGAAAAGAAAAAACATGTAAAAATAATTGTAACTCCTGATAAGTCATTATTGTAAAAAGTACTTATCAAGAGATTCTTAGGTTCAGGTGGAGTTTGCTTATAAGGAATACTTTTTCTCCATCTCAACCTTAGAAGAACTTATCCAGGCGCGTAGCAGTGCTTATTCCCCACTTTGAAGAAGATGGGGGTGTTATAGCAATGGTAGCGATCGGATAAAATTGATCAAAAAATGAATTCAGCAAATTATGCGGTTGAATTCATTTTTTTTGTTGTAAATTAACATTTATATAAAAATAATGGTATGCTTAGATGTAATTGAAAATTTTCAGTTATATTGGGGAGGACAAAAATGAGCTTTAAGAAAAATGTATACAATACTATGAGGGAACTAGTATCTGTGCCAAGCATATCTGGTACAAAAGAGGAGTGTGCGGCAGCAGAAAAAACATATAAAAAAATTTTGGAAATACCTTATTTTAAGGACAATCCTGAAAATTTAGGTATAGAGCAAATCGAAAATGACCCTTTAAGAAGAAGCTTTGTATGGGCAGTAGTAAATGGGAAGGAAAATTCACCAAATTCATTTATACTTTCAGGTCATTTAGATGTAGTTGGAGTAGAAGAATTCGGACATTTAAAATCTATGGCTTTTGATGTAGATGAATGTACTAAAAGAATTTCAGAATTGAATTTAGATGAAGATGCCATGGAGAATTTTAAATCAGGAGATTGGATATTTGGAAGGGGAACTGCAGACATGAAATTTGGAGTGACCCTCAATATGGAACTTTTAAGAGAATTCAGTAAAGAGAGAAACTTTAAGGGAAACTTATTGCTTTTAGTAGTTCCGGGTGAGGAGAGTAACTCCGCCGCCTATGTGTTTAAAGCAAATGGATTTAAAGGAGATGTATTCCGTACAGAGTCCATTGTATTCCACTGCATATTATAATTTCATTTATTCCTCCTTATTATCCGCATAAACATTTAAAAGCTGAAAATAGTGAGGATGGCAAATTTATAAATGCTGTAGATAGTACAATTAAGTATGCAGGAGAAAAATTTCAGGAAAGCATCATAAAAACTAATTATTTCATGGGTATATCTGATGCAAGTTATACAGGAATTAACCCGGATATACCACTTACTGAATTGATTTCGAATATAGTTGGATATGATATAATATATAAACTTCCAGTAAAAGAACTGTCTAAGT
>DAIMMR010000245.1:0-5879 GCA_036720575.1 Clostridium sp. | reverse complement strand
GAAATGTTCCTTTGAAATTTATAGAGAAGATTTTATCTATGTCATCTGGAGTTGTTTCGATAGCAGATTTTACAATAATAATAATATGTACTCTGCTTACAGCTTCCATAGTTTCTGTAAGTGGTGTTATAGGATTTGTAGGACTGATTATTCCACACATTTCCCGTACATTTGTAGGCTCAAAACATAGTAGGCTGATGCCTGTATCGATTTTACTCGGCGGAATATTTTTAATATGGGCGGATGTTTGTGCAAGAGTAGTTGTGTCACCGGAAGAATTGCCTATAGGTGTTGTGACTGCATTTATAGGAGCTCCTTTCTTTTTATGGCTTTTGAAAAAAAGCAGTTATTCATTTGGAGGAGGGAGATAATGAAACTTAAAGTTCATAACTTATTTTATAAAATTTTCGGTAAAGATATATTAAAAGATATAAACATTGAAATAGAAAAAGGTGATTTTGTAGGTCTTATTGGTCCGAATGGATGCGGAAAATCCACATTATTAAAGAATATCTATAGGGTTTACAGACCTTATAGAGGAACTGTTTTTATTGATGATTGTAATCTAAATAAGCTCACCAGTAAAGAAACAGCCAGGAAGATGGCAGTTATGGTTCAGGAAAATAATGTGGAATTTGATGTGAAGGTTTTGGATATGGTTATTTTGGGGAGATATGCACATAAGAAACTTTTTGAGAATAATTCAAAGTATGATTTGGATATAGCACGGATATCGTTAAAAGAAGTTGGATTGTCAAATTATGAAAATAGAAATTTTTTCAGTTTGTCTGGTGGAGAAAAACAAAGAGTTCTAATTGCTAGAGCTCTTACCCAGAAAGCTGAATTCATAATACTGGATGAACCAACCAATTACCTTGATATACGCTGTCAGTTTCAAATAATGGATATACTGAAAAATCAAAAAATTACTGTCTTTTCATCTATACATGATTTGAATATAGCGGCACTTTATTGTAATAAAATATTTGTTATGAAGGAAGGAAAGATAATAGATTACGGGAGTTCGGAAGAAGTTATAACGGAGAATATGATAAAAACTGTTTTTGGTGTGAATGCAAAAGTTGAAATCAGTTCCTATATTGGAAGAGTAAATGTTACCTATACATCCAACATAAATGTATAAATAGAAAATTAAAATAGAGAATATGATCTTTTAATTGTAAAAATCATATTCTCTTTATTTTATAGCTCACTTCTTTTTAAATTTAATATTCCAAACCAACAAAATATTGTTAAAAACACCGCACAACTTATTAAAGTTTCTACTATGTTACCTGACGTAAGTGCATTTTGTGGATGGCTTGAATTCATAGCAAAGGAAAGTAGAGAAAATGGGAAGAATACACCATATCCTTTAGCCAGCATTAGAAGGCCAAAAATTCCTCCTGCAAAGGCAACTCCAACTGGTGCTGCAAAGTTTTTAACAATAATTGAAATACAAAGTTGAAGAGCCGATATAACAATGGAAGCTATCCATCCTAGAATCAACCATAAAAATATATCATGAGGTATTCCTGTATTTATACCCGTGAATTTTCCTGAAATCAAATAGAGTATACCCATAAAAACTTGAGTTATAAAGGTTAGACCAGATGCTGCAGAAAGTTTACCTAGAAATATATATGAAATACTTACAGGCTGGGTCATTACTAAATTCCAATTGTGGTTTAAATGTTCCAATCTACAAATATAAGAGCAGTATATACCTATCAGGCAAGGTAGAAAAAAATATGCATAAAACAGACACAGCTGGGTCCATAAGTCATACCATTTGTCCTTGAGTATGCTTGCATTTTGAACGTAATTAAAACTTCCCATGAAAGCTGCCAATACAGGAACAATAATTACAGCTAGCCATATCATGGATCTGTTGAGCTTTTTCCACTCTGTAACAAATACTTTTATAAACATAGGATTATACCTCTTTTCTCTCAAAAATAAATTTTCCTGCTAAAAACAATATTACAGATGAAATGCATATTACAAAAAGTCCACATAAATCAAGTGAAGTATACTCTACCTTAAAGCTTTTGGTTTTTAAATCAGTAATTGGATTTATTGTACTGAGTATATTGTAATATGACCAAAGAAAAAATCTTTGAATGATTCTTGGAAAAAACATGGCAAACAGTCCCGTAAAACTTTCTATCAAGCCTGTAATCAAGGCTATCATCTGGTTTGAAACAAGAATGGAAATCCCAAGTTGAATCGTAAAAATACATAAATTGACAATCAATGTCATAATAAAAAATACTAATATATGATGCACAGGAAGTACATCCTTGAATTTAATTATAAAACTTATGAATATCATTACTGAAGTCTGTGCAAGTGCCATAAAAATCAAGTAAATACTGCCGCACAGAAATTTTGCTGTATATAATTTGCCTGGATATACAATTGTATTCATAAACTTAAATGTGCAGCCTTTATGTTCCATATCCGACATTCTAGATGCTATAATGGCAATTATAACTGGCATCATAAGACAGTTGAGTGAACCCATCTGATAGAGCATATATTTCCACATTCCTGCCGACCCATGAAGTCCAGTGTAGGACATCATTGATTTTATGCTCCATAAAAATTGAACAATAATCAGAGCAAATGGTAAAGTCCATATTTTTTTGTGCTTCAGTTTGAAGAATTCGAGACAGAATAAATTTTTCATAGACTCACCGACTTTCCTGTTAGTTCCAAGAATATATCTTCCAAACTTTTCTTGTGCTCTTCAATTCTAACAGTTCCTATATTGTTTTTTGAAAGAATATAATTGTAATGGGCAATTTCAGAATCACTTAATTTGGGTAGTACAATATAATCTCCATTTAGCTTACAGTTCATACCAGATTTAAGTATGATTTCCTTTGCTGCAGCATTGTTCAATGTCTTAATAAGTATTCTTTCCTGACTGTGGGAATGAAGATTTTCAAGACTATTTTGAAACACAAGCTCACCGTTTCTTATAATACCAACATCTGTGGCCATCTGATCTATTTCACTTAAAATATGACTGGAGACTACAATTGTCATTCCATATTGTTTTGGCAGTAAACATATAAGTTCTCTCATTTCCTGAATACCTGCAGGATCAAGTCCGTTTGTAGGCTCGTCAAGAATAAGAAGTTTTGGATTTCCAATAAGTGCACAGGCAATTCCAAGCCTCTGTTTCATACCAAGAGAATATTGCGATACCTTTTTATTCCTTTGATTTTCAAGTCGAACTATATTTAAAACTTCATCTATTCTATTTTTAGAAACACCTCTCAATGTTTGGACAATTTCAAGGTTTTCTTCACCAGTTAGATGACCATAATAAGAGGGTGATTCAATAAGAGATCCGACCTCTTTTAATATGCTTAGACGATTTTTATAATTTATTTTTTTATTAAATACAGAAATATTTCCTGAGGTTGGATTTACAAGTCCTAAAATCATCTTTAAAGTTGTAGACTTTCCTGCCCCATTAGGTCCTAGAAACCCATATATGGAACCTTCTTTTACAACCATGTCCAAATCTTTAACTCTCATAGTTTCTCCATATTGTTTGGAAACACCTTTTGTTATAATAATATTTGTCATTAAAACAACTCCTCTTGTAAAGTATAGAGTAAGTATAAAATAGCTACCTTACATAGAGCTGAATAAAACCTTACAATAACCTTAAACTTTTAATTTACAATTATAAATTGTTTTATTTTAAGATATAATAATTTTAGGTGATATATATGAAAGATATTTATGATGGAAAACTTTTAATTGTAGATGATGAAGTTGAATTATTGGACATGATAAAAGAAATACTTTTTAAAGCTGGATTTTCCAGGATCTATACTGCTTTATCCTGCAGTGATGCAGAAAAACAATTTTATAAAGTAAATCCAGATTGTATTATACTGGATGTTATGCTGCCTGATGGTGATGGATTTGGACTTTTTAAAAAGTTTAGAGAAAAATCACAGATTCCGGTTCTGTTTCTATCAGCGAGGGATGAAGATGAAAATAGACTTTTAGGTTTGGGTCTTGGTGCAGATGATTATATACCCAAGCCTTTTTTGCCGCGAGAGCTTATACTTCGATTGTCTGCAGTTTTAAGAAGGACGTATTTTCCAATTGTTTTAAATAGCATAAAAAAACCAATATTTTATCTTGGAGAGCGTAAAATTGATTTTAATAGTGGCACTGTTGTATATAACAACAAACAAGTTTCCTTGACTGCCAAGGAATATGTACTTCTTGAAAAACTTTATGAAAACAGAGGAAATATTGTAACAGGAGATAGTTTATGCAGGACAGCCTGGAATGACAGACTATATGGTTATGAAAACACATTGATGGTTCATATAAGGAGGTTAAGGGAAAAAATAGAGAAGGACCCGTCTAATCCTGTACATATAATAACTGCAAGAGGATTAGGATATAAACTTTCAAAGGAGAAATAAAATTGAAGAATGTCTTTAAAATAGTTACAAGATTTGTAATTGGAACAGTTGTAATTGCACTGATTCTTGTAATTTTCAACGCTGCATTTTTGACTATACTTATATTCCAAACTCCCCAAAGTTATAAGAGCAGAAGCAAAATTGTTACAATATCAAAGGATTTGAAATTACAAAATGGTAAATATGTATTGGGGCGTAAGGGAGAGAAAGCTATGAATTCCCAATACAAATGGGGAATGCTTCTAGATGACAGGGGGAAAGTAATATGGAGCAAAAATATGCCTAAAGACATATCAAAACAGTATAGTATTTCAGAAGTTTCATCTTTCTCTAAATGGTATTTGAAAGACTATCCTGTTGATACATGGAATCATCCTTCAGGACTGCTTGTAATAGGAAATGAAAGAAATTCTTATTGGAAATACAGTGTGCAATTTACCAGCAAATTTATTGGTGATATTCCTAAACATATGGTAGAAATTCTTATTCTAAATATATTGTTTGCATTTTTGCTTGCAGTGTTTTTGGGAGTATTACTGTATCGATCTTTAAGTCCTGTTGCAAAAGGTATTGAGAATATAGTTCAAAAAAAACCGGTTCAACTTCCATGCTCAGGTATACTTGGAAATCTATCAAGTGCAATAAACAAGACGTCTAGAGAGGTTCAATTGCAGCGTATTGCTTTAAAGAAGAGGGATGATGCACGTACAAATTGGATTGCAGGAGTATCTCATGATATTAGGACTCCTCTGTCAATGGTTATGGGATATGCAAGTCAGATTCAGGAAAGCGCCGAACTTCCAATGGAAGTTAGAGACAAAGCTGAAATTATACAGCGCCAGAGTATAAAAATAAAACAATTTGTAAGTGATCTGAACCTTGTATCAAAACTGGAGTATGACATGCAGCCTCTTAATCTTGTGAAAATTTTTCCAGAAGAGCTAATACGTGAAATAGCTGCAGATTTTCTAAATAATGATCTGGAAGATAAATACAATATAGATTTGATTATATCATCTGAATGTGGAAATCATATGATATTGGGTGATTATACCCTATTGAAACGTGCAATTTCAAATTTAATACAAAATAGTATAAATCATAACCCAGGTGGATGTAATATTTTAATCAAAGTTTACATGGAAAAGCTAAAATTTATAATTGAAGTGAAGGATAATGGTACGGGAATTGAAAAAGAACGATTGAGTAACTTTTATAAAGGATTTCAATATGATAATGGACATGGAATGGGACTTTTGATTGTAAATCAGATAATAAAAGTCCATAAAGGAAATCTCAATATTACAAGTGAAATTGAAAGAGGAGTTTCCTGTAATATAGAACTTCCAGCAATAAATAGCTGAGTTATATTAAATACTGGATGTGCATTAATAAAAATTACACATCCAGTATATT
>DAIMMR010000244.1:0-5897 GCA_036720575.1 Clostridium sp. | reverse complement strand
TGTTTTCCCCAGAAGATTTAAAAATAATAAAAGAATCTCCTTCTTTCAGAAGAAAATTTTTGGATATAGAGTTGTGTAAATTCAGCAGAAGATATTATTTTAACTTAGTTCAATATAACAAGGTTCTAAGTGAAAGAAACTTATTACTTAGAAAACGGAGTAACAGTAATAGTGATATTCTTGACATATATGATATCCAATTGTCTAAATATGGTGCAGTTATAATAGATCTCAGAAATAAATACATAAACAAACTCAGCAAAATAGGTAAAATTATTCATGAAGATATAACTTCAAAAACTGAAAAAATAGAATTTAAATATATAACATCTATAACAGACTTAGATAACGTAGAAAGCAGTTTGCTTAAAGTTTTGGAAACTAATAGAAAAAGGGATATAGAAAAAGGTATTACCCTCTATGGTCCACATAGGGATGATTTTGTTACAAGTATAAATGGTATAAATGTAAGAAACTTTGGTTCACAAGGACAGCAGAGAACATCAGTTCTAACTATGAAATTTGCGTCTCTTGAAATAATAAAAGAAATTACAGGAGAATATCCGGTTTTATTACTAGATGATGTTTTATCTGAACTAGATGCAAATAGGCAAAAATATATATTAAATTCTATAAATGAAATACAAACATTTATAACGGGTACAGGAATTGGTGACATTAAAAAAAATGTAAAAAAGAAAAATCAAATATTTATTGTAAAGAGTGGAAAGATGAATAGAATTTAACTTTGAAAGGAGATTGTTATGTTTTTACATTTAGGTGAAAATATAGTTGTTCCGATAAAGGATATAATTGGAATATTTGATATTGAAACTTCAACATATAATTCTGATACAACTCAATTTTTAAGAATGGCTGAAGAAGATGGATTTGTTCAAAAAATTACAAAAGATAAACCCAAATCATTTATTATCGCGGAAGTAAATAAGAAAAGCAAGATTTATTTATCACCTATATCTTCATCTACACTAGCTAAAAGGTCAGAAAATTTATGTTACGAACTCTAAAATAGGAGGATATAGGTATGATGCAAGAAAAAAAACAAACTTATGATGAGAATCAAATACAAGTATTAGAAGGTCTTGAAGCTGTTAGAAAAAGACCTGGAATGTATATCGGAAGTACTAGTTCAAGAGGGCTTCATCATTTAGTGTATGAGATAGTGGATAATAGTATAGATGAGGCAATGGCAGGATATTGCGATAAAATAAATGTATTTATACATAAAGACAATTCTATAACAGTTATAGATAATGGTAGAGGAATGCCTGTTGGAATGCACCATAAAATGAAAAAACCGACTGTAGAAGTTATAATGACTATATTACATGCAGGAGGGAAATTTGGCGGTGGTGGATACAAAGTTTCTGGAGGACTCCATGGAGTTGGAGCATCAGTTGTAAATGCACTATCTGAAATTTGTGAAGTTGAAGTAAAAAGAGAAAATCACATATGGAGACAGGTATTTAAAAGAGGAAAAGTAGCAAGCGGACTTGATATAATAGGTGATAGTGAGGAGCACGGAACAAAGATTCATTTTAAACCTGATGCAGAAATATTTGAGGAAATAGAATATGATTATGATACATTGGCTCAAAGGCTTAGAGAATTAGCATTCTTAAATAAGGGCATAAAAATAAGTTTAAAAGATGAGAGAGATGATAAAGAAGAATTATTTCACTATGAAGGTGGAATAAAATCTTTTGTAAGTTATCTTAATAGAAACAAACAGACAATTCATAAAGAGCCTATATACGTAGAAGGTAAAAAAGAAGATTACTCTGTAGAAATTGCAATTCAATACAATGATGGATATACTGAAAACATTTTTTCTTTTGCTAATAACATAGATACGGTAGAAGGTGGAACTCATTTAGCTGGATTTAAGTCAGCACTTACTAGAGTTTTTAATGATTATGCAAGAAAATTTGGCATATTAAAAGAAAATGATAAAAATTTATCAGGAGAGGATATAAGAGAAGGTCTTACCGCAGTTATATCTATAAAACTTGTGGATCCTCAATTTGAAGGCCAAACGAAAACAAAACTTGGCAATAGTGAAGTGCGTGGTATAGTTGACAGCATAATGGGAGAGACATTAAATAATTTTTTACAGGAAAATCCTCAAATAGCAAAGATGATACTTAATAAATCACTTATGGCATCACGTGCTAGAGAAGCGGCAAGAAAAGCAAGAGAGCTCACAAGACGTAAATCCGTACTTGAAAATACATCTCTTCCAGGAAAACTTGCAGATTGTTCATCTAAAGATCCTTCTGAATGTGAAATATATTTAGTCGAGGGGGATTCTGCAGGTGGATCTGCCAAACAAGGTAGAGATAGAAAATTTCAAGCCATACTCCCACTGCGTGGTAAGATAATGAATGTTGAAAAACAAAGACTTGATAAAATACTTGGATATGAAGAAATAAGAGCCATGATAACAGCGTTTGGAGCAGGAATAGCAGAAGAATTTGACGTAAGTAAAATAAGATATAATAAAATAATAATAATGACAGATGCAGATGTAGATGGTGCGCATATAAGGACATTGTTACTTACTTTTTTCTTCAGGTATATGAAAGAACTTGTTGAAAAATGTCATGTTTATATAGCTCAACCACCTTTATATAGGGTAGCTAAGGGTAAAAAGGAGTATTACGCATATTCAGATAAGGAATTAGATGTATTGCTTACTGAAATAGGTGGGAAAGACAGTAATGTAGATATACAAAGATATAAAGGACTTGGAGAAATGGATTCGGAACAACTTTGGGATACTACAATGAATCCTGAAACAAGGACCCTTATTCAAGTAAATGTAGAGGATACTGTGGCTGCTGATGAAATCTTTACCATACTTATGGGTGATAAGGTAGAGCCTCGTAGAAATTTTATACAAGAAAATGCTAAAAAAGTTGTAAACTTAGATATATAAGTAGAGAGGTGTAATTGATGTTTGATGAAGGAAAAATTTTACCAGTAGACATAAGCCGTGAAATGAAGAAAAGTTATATAGATTATGCTATGAGTGTTATTGTAAGCCGTGCACTTCCAGATGTACGTGATGGATTAAAGCCAGTTCATAGAAGAATATTGTACTCTATGTATGAATTGGGACTTACTCCAGAAAAGAGTTATAGAAAGTGTGCAAGAATTGTAGGAGATGTTTTAGGTAAGTATCATCCACATGGAGATACAGCAGTTTATGATGCTCTAGTTAGGCTGGCACAAGATTTTTCTATTAGATATACTTTAGTTGATGGACACGGAAATTTTGGTTCAGTAGATGGAGACAGTGCTGCAGCTATGAGGTATACTGAAGCTAAAATGAATAAAATAACACTTGAGATGCTAAGAGGAATAAATAAAAATACAGTAGACTTTGTTCCAAATTTTGATGGTGAAGAGAAAGAGCCTTCAGTTTTACCTTCAAGATTTCCTAATTTGCTTGTAAATGGTTCTGCTGGAATAGCCGTAGGTATGGCTACAAATATACCACCTCATAATCTTACTGAAGTTATAAATGGTGTCATAATGATAATAGAAAATCCAGATGTAACAATTAGCGAGCTTATGACAGCTATAAAAGGTCCTGATTTTCCAACTGCAGGACAAATAATTGGCACATCAGGTATAAAAAGTGCCTATGAAACTGGAAGAGGAAAAATATTAGTACGGGCTAAAGCTGAAATTGAAGAAGTTAACGGGAGAAATACAATAATAATAACTGAACTCCCATATCAAGTTAATAAATCAAAGCTTATAGAAAATATGGCTGACCTTGTTAAGAACAAAAAAATAGATGGAATATCTGATATTAGAGATGAATCAGATAGAGATGGAATGAGAATAGTTATAGAATTAAAAAGAGATGCAAATCCTAACGTAACTCTTAATCAGCTGTACAAACATACAAGGATGCAGGATACTTTTGGAATTATAATGATTTCTCTTGTAAACAATGAACCAAAAGTACTGAATTTAAAGCAGATGCTTGTATATTATTTAAGATTTCAAGAAGAAATTGTAACAAGAAGAACTAAATTTGATTTAGATAAAGCTCAAGCTAGAGCTCATATTCTAGAAGGATTAAAAATAGCATTAGATCATATAGATGAAGTAATACATCTAATAAGATCATCTAAAACTACAGAAAATGCCAGGAATGGATTAATGTCCGAATTTAGTCTTTCAGAAAAACAAGCTCAGGCTATCTTGGATATGAGACTTCAAAGACTTACAGGCCTTGAAAGAGAAAAAATTGAAAATGAATATAACGAATTGATGGAAACAATAAAGCATCTCAAGGAAATACTAGATAATAAAGAATTGCTGCTAAAGATAATTAAAGATGAATTAATTGAGATAAGGGATAAATATGGTGATGAAAGAAGAACTGAAATACAGATAAGCAATGAAGATATAAATATTGAAGATCTTATTGAAGAGCAGGAAGTAGTAATAACCTTAACTCATTCAGGATATATAAAAAGAATTTCTGCTGATACCTATTCTTCCCAGAGAAGAGGGGGAAAAGGAATACAAGCAATGTCTACAAAAGAGGATGATTTTGTAGAGCACATATTTATTACATCAACCCACAATAATATTTTATTTTTTACTAATAAAGGAAAAGTATATAAATTAAAAGGTTATGAAATCCCTGAGGCAGGTAGGACAGCTAAAGGAACAAATTTAGTTAATTTAATACCATTACAGGGAGAAGAACAAATTCAAGCAGTTATATCCTTTAAAGAAGTTGATAAAGATAATTATTTAATAATGGCTACTAGATGCGGATTAATTAAAAAGACTAAGATAAGTCAATATACTTCTATAAGAAAAAATGGATTAAATGCTATAAATTTAAAGGATGAAGATGAACTTATAGGAGTTAGAATGACTACAGGTGAGAGTGAAATTCTTATTTTCACTAAAAATGGATATGCTATAAGATTCAGTGAAAATGATGTAAGGCCTACAGGAAGAAATACAACAGGAGTAAGGGCTATAACTTTAAGAACTGGCGATATAGCTATAACTATGGATATCGTAGATAAGACTCAAGATGTTCTCGTAATTAGTGAGAATGGGTTTGGTAAAAGAACTCCAGTATCCCAATACACTATTCATAGAAGAGGTGGAAAAGGAATTATCACTTATAAAGTTACAGATAAGACCGGTTTAATAGTTGGTGCTAGAGTTGTAAAAGATGAGGATGAACTGATGCTTATAAATAGCAGTAATGTAGCTATAAGGCTTAATGTATCTGAGATTTCTGTTACAAATAGGAACACTATGGGAGTTACTCTTATGAGGACAAAAGAAGAACAAAAAGTTGTTGCAATTGCTAAGATAAATTGCAGTGACGATACAGATGATAAACAAGTAATAGACGATAAACAATTAGATGAATAATAAGTGTATTTAAATTAAGCAGAATAAATTTTAGATTGTTTATTTACTATTGGTTGCTAAATAAACCAATGAATTAAATAATATTTAATTCTATATGTATGATATTTAAAAGGTGTTATAGTTTAAATAAAATAAATACTAGTGTTTTAATCAAAGCACTAGTATTTATTTTATTGTATTAAAAAATCAACATAACCTAGTGTGTCAGTATAAGAATATTTAAGAAATAAGTACTATGGCGCATGTATTATAAGGTAATTTTATATATTGGTGATATTTTTGAATTATGTATATAGGGAATGTGTTAGAATAGCAATTGTCGCCATCAAGCGAAGACATTAATTTGAAAATATAAATTTTAATATCTCATGCAATTCAAAATTAAGTTTTGAAAAAAAGATGTTGACAAAGAAAAAAATACATGATAAACTATAAAAGCTGTCGAAGTGAGACAG
>DAIMMR010000243.1:0-5936 GCA_036720575.1 Clostridium sp. | reverse complement strand
CCTCTTTCTGGCCTCACAGGACCAATTTAAAGTGTATTTTTCACTTAAATTCTAACCTTTATTCTAATTAAAATACGACCATATGTCAAGTATCAAAAAATGTATTTTTTTAAACGAGATACTCGTATTCATTCAATAAAGTTGTATTTAATACATGGAATAATATTCTTGAAAAAGAAAATAAACAGGTATATTTAAAAACTGCACAGACATCCCTAAGTGATGCCACTATTACCGCACCTATTTCTGGAGTAGTAAATACCAGAAGTGTCAATGTAGGAGATACAGTATCCCCTGGTACAACACTTCTTTCTATAATAAATTCCAGCGACCTCTATGTAGATGCCTATGCACCTTTAGATATCGTAAGCCAAATTAAAGAAGGACAAGAAGTAGCTGTAAAAGTATCTGAAATACCAGACAAACAATTTAAGGGTAGAATAGCCGTTATAAATTCTAATTTAAATTCTGAAAGCAGAGACATTTTAGTTAAAATAAGCCTAACAGATAAAGATTCACAGTTAAAACCCGGTATGTTTGCTGAGATTGGACTTGAAAAATAGAGAAAGAAGGTATTTCAAATATGAAACAGAAACGAAAAATATTGATTATAGGAATATTAGTAGTGATTGCAGCCACACTCAGTAGTATAGGATTTTATTATTGGTATGAAAACACCTACTATGTTTCAACAGACGATGCAAGAGTAGATGCAGACCTGGTCAACGTAACTCCACAAATCAGTGGAAAATTACTAGAACTCAATGTAGATGAAGGAGATATTGTTATTAAAAATCAAATATTAGCCCGTCAAGAAATGTCAGACCTATCTGACTCAAAAGTAGATCAATCTTTAATAAGATCGCCTATAAACGGCATAATTATTAAAAAACAGGGAACCACCGGTGAAATTTGGTCTCCTGGTCAAACCCTAGCTACTTTAATAGATCCAAATAAACTTTATATAACTGCTGACATAGAAGAAACAAAACTTGGAAAAATAAGAGTTGGACAGCCAGTTAACATTACTATAGATGAGTACGGATCTCAAAAATTCACAGGTAAAGTAAAATCTGTAGGAGAGGCAGCTAAGTCTGCTCTATCTATTATTCCAACCACTACCAGCGGTACATTTACAAAAGTAGTTCAGAGAATACCTATAAAAATTTCTCTAGACAAATTTAACAGCAAAATACTTCCAGGTACTAATGCTGTTGTTAAAATTCGCATAAAGTAGTGGGGTGATATAATGGAAGAAAACAACAATGAATCTATATACAGCTGGCTAGCATTAATTGTTGTAGTAATAGGAACTTTTATGTCCATACTTGACAGCAGTATAGTTAATATCGCTATTCCAAAAATGATGGCAGTCTTTGGGGTATCAATGGATGATTCAAAATGGATACTAACATCATATACCCTAGCTCTTGGTGCAATTATACCTCTTACGGGATATCTTCAGGAAGTTTTCGGATCTAAAAAAATATATATGTTTGCACTTACCATGTTCACTTTGGGCTCCATGCTGTGTGGATTTGCCTGGAACAATACATCTATGATAGTATTTCGTATTATACAAGCTTTAGGCGGCGGCATGATAATGCCTGTAGGTATGTCCATAATATATGAAATATTCCCTAGAGATAAAATAGGATATATGAAATATTCCCTAGAGATAAAATAGGCCTAGCCCTTGGAGTTTGGGGGATAGCTTCCATGGCAGCACCTTCCATAGGACCTACTTTAGGTGGATATATTATTCAAAATATGAACTGGAGACTTATTTTCAACATCAATGTTCCCATAGGCATACTAGGTGTAATTTTAGCTGGAATTTTACTAAAGGATTCTAAAAAAATTACATTTAAGTCTTTTGATGTAATAGGGTTTTTATCTTCTACAATTGGAGTAGTAAGCATTTTATATGTACTTGGAGAATGGACTTCAATTGACTGGAGTAAAGTACAATACCCGCTGCTTTTGACTTTAGGATGCCTAAGTCTTATACTATTCGTAGTAAATGAACTTACCCACCCACATCCACTTTTAGACCTCACTGTATTTAAATTATTTGATTTTAGTGTGTGTCAAATAATAATCTGCGTTTTGACCATGGCACTTATGGGTGGAGTGTACGTGCTTCCCTTATTCCTACAAAATATAAGAGGATATACAGCAATGGAAACAGGTTTAATCATGCTGCCTGCTGCACTTGTAGTTGGAATACTAATGCCTGTAAGCGGTAACTTGTTTGATAAAATTGGTGCCAAGCCATTAGTTATACCTGGACTTATAATACTAGCCTTAAGTTCCTATCATCTTTCAGTTTTAATAAATATGAATTCCAGTAAAGAAATGATAACTTTCATTCTATGTATAAGGTCAATTGGACTAGGATTTACCATGATGCCAATCAATACTGCAGGGATGAATGTAGTACCACAAAATTTAATTGGAAAGGCATCTGCTATATCAAGTACTATAAGGCAGATAGCAAGTTCTCTCAGTATAACAGTAATGTCCGCCATAATACAAAGCAAAACTAACTATAATTATTTAAGATTATCTGAACAAATAAATATATATAATAAACCCGCAGGTGATACAATAAATATACTTACAAAATCATATATGCAGGAAGGTCAGTCACAAGGAGCCGCCAAAGCATCTGCATTATCCACATTAAGTAAACTGCTCCAGAGGCAAGCTACTATAGACGCTATGGCCTATGCAATTGTTATTACTTCTGTTATTGTAATTATAACTATAGTTTTAACTCTAATGATGAAAACCAAAAAAACAACAAAAGGAGATGATTATAATACCAACACAAAAAAACTTGCTACAACAAAATGATGAATTGATACTAAAACAATCGGATAAAATAATTAATCTTTTTAAAAGTATCCATAAAATTATCGGTCATAAGTTCAGGGAAATTGCAAAACAATACGGATTTACAGCACCTCAACTGGCAGTGGTAATTCACCTATACCAAAAACCGGGTATGACCTTAAATGAGTTGAGCGATCATTTAATGCTTGCCAAAAGTACAGTATCCGGCATAATAAACCGTCTGGTAAATCAAGGCGTTGTAACTCGAGAAATACCTGAAAACAATAGGAGAATTATAAGATTATCAATATCCGAAAAATTCAAAGAAAAAAATGATATAGTACACATAAGACAAACTTTTATTTCCAACTGTATATCCGATACTGTAAGAAATATAGATGCAAAAACAGTAGAGCAATTTATTCATGCTTTGGAGCATTTCAAATCACTATTAGAAGATCTTAAATAATAGGGAAAACATTTCAGCAGAATTTGCTGCGGCTGAAATGTTTTCCCTTTACTTTTACATACATCCTTTACAAAATTTTAGCTATTGGCAATTTGTTCCGCTGAAGCCACTACTTCTTGACTTTGGGCAGTAATTTCTTCTACCGTACCTGAAATTGTTTCTATAGATGAACTCATTACATTCATATTATCCTCAAGCTGTGAAGCAATTTTTATTAAGTTATTTACTAATACATTAAGTTCCTCTTCCTCTTGCTTTGTAGATACAGCAATTGTTTTACTACTTTCAGCAAGTTTACTAACTTCCCCGGCTACTACTGCAAAACCTTTGCCTGCTTGTCCTGCTCTAGCAGATTCTATAGATGCATTAAGTGATAATAAATTGGTTTGCTGTGAAATATCCACAATATTTTCTATAGCACTGTTAAATTTTTCAACCTTGGATTTCATGTCATCTACACTACCTCTCAACGTATTTGATATAGATAACGTGTCCTGTATGTGCTGCATAATGTCCATTATGTTTTGAGAACTTTGCTGATTTCCTGAAGAGACTTCACTCATGGCACTTGTTATATCTTTTACTTTCTGTTTTATTGCATCTGCCTTTTTTATCTTTTCATCTCCCATTGCTTTAACTTTCTGTATCATATTCTCTACTTCTTTATTTTTATCACCTAATTTTACATTCTCCTCGGCAATCTGGCTTCTATTATAATTTATGCAGTTATTAGTAATATTAAGATTATTCTTTATAGCTTTACACATATCCTTGCATGTATCATACCCACAAGTAGAACAATTTTGAGTTTTGGATTCGTCAGTATATTTGTGAAGCTTCTTGAATATTTCTTCATATTCACTTTGTGATGGTTCTTTTAAAGTCATATTGCTGTAGTCACTATATTTTCTTATAAAATCATGAACATTTAAGGTATTGTCAAAATACTTTTTCAATTGCTGTATGTAACTTTTTTTAAAACCTCTTCCTGATTTATTTATTTTTTCTCTCTTTATTCTATTAAGTTCACAATCAATATCATCAGGAGATGTGCTAGGACATGCTCCAGTACCTAAATTGCAGCCATGAGTACAATTTAAAATATCTACAATAAATGGCAGTTCCTTATTTTGTTTTATTCTTTCTACATAATTATCTAAATATTTGTAGGCCCTATCCTGTCCTTCCACCCGTTTAATCCATACATCAGGATAAAATGCTTCTATATTTTCACTCAATCCACCAGGCCTTGGATATAGAGCACCTAATGAGCACTCCATGTTATCAAAATCTTTATTATTAAATTTTTCTAAATCTATATTATTTTCTTGTAAATATTCATGCAGTTTATTAAAAGTAACGTTATACTTTACATAATGAAATGTATTATCATCATTAATTTCCTCACTCTTTGCTATGCATGGAGATAAAAATGCTATATCATCACTGTTTTCCATATATTTTTTTAAATAGATTGCTGCACACATCATTGGACTCTGTATGGGAGTCAATTTACTTATAAGCTGTGGCTTGTACTTTTCTATATAATTTACTACTACCGGACAGGGCTGGGCTATGCTACCTTTTAAATTGTTTTCCTTTATGACTTTTAAATATGCCCAGGTAGTTATATCTGCACCAAAACTTACATCATAAATAACATTTACACCTTTAGATTTAAAAAATCCTAAAAGCTTCTTATATTTATTGAAATTAACTCTTACTGATGGAGCAACAATTAAAGATATTTTTCTACCTTTTACAAGATCATCAAAAAATATTTTCGTGTCATCCTCATATTTTCTTGCATTATGTTCACATACGTCTATACATTTACCGCATCCAATACATTTTTCCTGATCTATCTTTACCTTAACATGTCCATCAACATTGTAAGCTATATTTGCCTCAAAAATAGGGCATACTCTTATACATTTATTACATCCCTGACATTTCTCCTCAATTGTTTTTATAAGATTTAATTTCATATTCCACCATTCCCTTTAATATATGTTTAAATTAACAACTCAACTTTCTCACATAAGAAATTAACTTAATATGAAAAATTACCAAAATTAAGTTAACCATTACGTTTCTACATTATATTATCATAATCACCATATTATATCTATATTATCAAAATTTTCTTAAAATAATTCATGGATAAATCCAATAAAATTAACGCTTGAAATAATATCCTTGAATTGGAGTAGTAATCATTTTATATGTGCTGAAAAAAATGACATAGTAAATATAAGGCAAACTTTTATCCGATGGCTACCAGCCGTAATACCTCCATCGCACACAGCGAAAGCGACTGTCACCAAATCAAAGATTTGGGATATCTGCTTTTCTTATAAAGTGGGAGATAACGGCTGCTACGCCCCTGGATAACGATTTTCCCTAAAGGATAACGCCTTCTAAGTGCTAAAGCACTAAGAATCCTGTTAATAAGTTTCAGATGGAGAAAAAAGCTCCACCTGAAACCAAGAACTCTGTTTATCTATATCCTTATAAGTTTGAAAGCATATTATACATAATAAATACCTATGCTGCGTAGTATTTAATAGATATAATAAAAAGGAGAGGAGAATATGAACTTTAAGGATATAATTGAAAAAGACAGGGA
>DAIMMR010000242.1:0-5952 GCA_036720575.1 Clostridium sp. | reverse complement strand
TAACTTATGCTTTTTATCCTGGAGATACAGCTACTATATCTATGCCAAATAAGTTTTATGAAAGTATAATAACTGAAACTCCTGTTATTGCAAATAAGGTTACGGAATTTGGATATGAAGTTTGCAAAAACAATTTTGGATATGGAATAGACGGTGGTAATCTTAAGAATACACTAGAACATATCATAGGAAAACTTATAGAAGATCGGGAAGAAAAGAAGAGTATAGTAGGCAATATGAAAAGATTGAAGAATAATTATTTTTGGGAAGCCAATGAACCGATATTAAGTAAAATATATGAAAAGTAAACTATTTTCATAGAATTGAAAAGGAGATTTGTATGTATAATAAGGATACAGTTTCAATAATAATTCCTGTGTACAATGAAGAAATACATATAGAAAAGTGCCTTAATTCCATAATAAATCAAACCTATGATAATATTATTGAAATATTGGTTTTAGATGGTATGTCTACTGATTCAACTAGAGATATAATAGGGAAATTTGAAAATGAGAAGATTAAAATAATAGATAACCCTAAAAAAATACAATCTGCAGGCTTAAATAAGGGAATAAAGATGGCAGAAGGAGATATAGTTGTAAGAGTAGATGGTCATGCACTTTATGATAAAAATTATGTAAGTGAATGTGTAAATACTTTAAATAAATTGAAATCACAAAATGTAGTAAATGTAGGAGGCCCTACTTATCTTTTAACATCAAAATCCTATATAGAAAATTGTATTGTATTTTTACACGAAAGTAAATTTGGGATAGGTGTAGCTAAATTTAGGCAGAAAGATTACCAGGGATTTGTAGATACGGTTTGGAATGGAGCTTTTTGGAGATGGGTATTTGATAAAGTAGGATTTTACAATGAAAGTTTGGCTAGAAGCGAAGACAATGATATGAATAATAGAATATTAAAAGCTGGATATAAAATATACCAGAATAAAGATATAATAGCCTATTATAAACCAAGAAGCAGTATAAAAAAGACAATATCTCAAAATTTTGCAAATGGGAAGGAAATAGGAGGTTCTTTAATTACAAATAGGGGAATAGTTAGAATAAGGCATCTTGTACCTTTAATCTTTCTTCTTACCATACTGCTGTTTGGTGCAACATATAGATTATTTTTACTCAGCAAAGTTATAGAAATTTTAGCACTGGGGAGTTATTTCCTTGTAGATATACTGGAATGTATAAAGATAGGTTCAAAGAATGGCATAAAGTATATGCCGCTTATGTTTATATTATTTTTCTTACTGCATATTGCCTATGGCGCAGGAACTGCAGTTGGATTTTTTAAATCACTTGTGCTTGGTAGATCTAAATGATAAGTCATAAGTGATCAGTGAAAATAGGAGGTTTCTGGATGATACATAAAATTTACAATATGATGGATAAGGATAGCAAGATATTATCTATTATCCTATATTTATTTATAATAGCTGCACTAACATTTGGATACATACATTCAATAGAGTACTATAAATCTTTTAATTTTATAATAAATCAGGGTATTTTGAAAAGGTCACTTATTATGCTGCCTTTGTTTGTAGTTATAATATATACGGCTGTTTTTTTACTGCCTCATAGAATTGAAGAATTGACAAGTTTGTATTGGCTTTTGTTTTTAATTTTAAGTACTACTCCACTTTTAATAGTATATATTATGAGCGGACTTGGAGATAGTAAAAATTCACCAGTATTTATATATACAATAGTTGCAGTAGGCTTAATAGGGGTTTTGCTTACTAGTAAGTTTGATTTTAAAATACCTGAAATAAATATTAGTCCTAAAACTTTCTGGATAGGCTTAATAGCATTTATGGTAGTTGGTTATGGATATATAATCTATAAGCTTGGAATGCCTACTAAAATAATTCAGGCTTTTAAAGATGTATATTCAGTAAGACTGGATTACAGGGACCACGCAGGAAGATTTGTAGATTATTTCGTACAGTGGCTTGGAAATATAATAAATCCATTTATACTTGCATTTTTAATATACAAGAGAAAATATAAACTTGTATTCATACCTTTTGTGCTGCAGCTTGTGTTATATGGGTATGCTGCATATAAGAGTCAATTTGCAGTTCTACTTTTAGCGCCGTTTTTTGGAATGATATTGAGATACGGAATAAAGAGAAGCTTTATAGAAAAAATAATGGCACTTGCCGCAGCACTTGGAATTGCAGCATTATACCTAAAAAAATTATCAATATATTTACTCATAATAATAAGAGTGTTCTTATGGCCTTCACTTATAGCACTAGAGTATTTTGATTTCTTTTCTATGTACCCTAAGATGAAGTTAGCTCAGGGCATACTAGGACATTTCTTTAAAAATATATACAATATGGATCCTAATTTCTATATGGCTACAGTTTATTATGGAAGACCGGATATGAGGCTAAATGTAACCTGGTATGGGGATGCCTATATGAATTTTGGAATTATAGGTATAATCATATTTGCCATACTACTTTATTTTATAATGATAATAATAAGATCTGTAGAAAGAAAAAATATATTTTTAGTATCTACTCTCCTCTTTGGAGGCATAATGGCACTATTTAATGGACCTATACTTACTACACTGCTTACTAATGGATTGGGTCTTGGAGTACTTTTGGCATATTTGCTGCCTAAGGAAATATAATTGATTTTACTAAATTTTTAGTATTGATTGCTTGTGGAGGAGTAAAGAGTGATGAAGAAGTATTATAAGGATATGGATATAGCTAGAGGAATAGGTATATTTTTAGTAGTGCTGGGACATTCGTTTCCTGATTCACAGTTTAATGGCAGTGTGTTTTATGCCTATATATATAAACTCATATATTCATTCCATATGCCTTTCTTTTTTGTTATATCAGGTTTTTTTGCCTATAAGATATATAGTATAAACACTTTAAGAGATTATGGCAGTTTTGTTTATGGGAAATTTAAAAGACTTATGGTTCCATATTTTACAGTGTCACTAGTGGCGGTGCCTATAAAATTGTATATGAATAACTATGCTGCGAGACCGGTAAAATTAAACAGCCTTATAACAAATATATTGATTTATCCTTTGGATATTCCAATACAATATTTTTGGTTTATATATACATTATTTTTTATATTTGCAGTTGCACCAATTTTTAAAAAATTACCTATAAATTTGACTTTAGTAATAACTTTGCTTTTAAACCTGTTGTTTACAAAGCAAATAGGCTTATTTTATGTGTATGGTATAATTCATTATTTGTTTTACTTTTTCTTCGGAATATATTTAAAAAATACTTACGATAAATGGAAGAACATTAAAAATAAATATGCTGTAGTTTTAGTATTTTCTATAGTTCTTATGGCTATGAATGTATTTGATGTGGGAAAGGAAGCGTATCCTTACTACAACCTAGTTACATCTCTTCTTGGAAGTAGTATATTTTTAATAGTATCCCAACTCATAATGAATACTTCAGTTGGAGAATTATTTAGAAAAATGGGAAGATACAGCTATGATATTTACCTCTTGTCCTGGTTTTCACAAACAGGAGCCAGGGTTTTATGTTATCAAATGTTGAAATTAAATTATAGCTTTGTAATTGTAATAATGATTTTAGTAGGATTTATACCTATTTTAATATGTAAATGGATACTTAATAAAATACCTATACTAAGTAAAGTATTTTTAGGACATAAATAAATGTTAATGGGCTATTTTCAATTCATTGTATATGAAATTGATTAGTGATAAAATACTTGAAGATATAATTTACACATTAGGCATTTGAAAGAAAATGGGATAGCATACTAACTGGCTATTTCTTTGAAAATGCTTTAGGCAGTGCTTAGATGCAGGTAGGATAATTTTGGAGGAAGATATGAAGAAAGATGGGCTTGTTAAAGCTGCTGGTGTAGTAATGGTAATTTCAATGGCGAGCAGGGTAATAGGATTTGTAAGGGATGCACTTATTGCCAGTGCATTTGGAGCATCTGCTAGTTCAGATGCCTATACTATGTCACTTACAATACCAAATTTGATGTTCAACTTGTTTGGAATTGCAATTACTACCACTTTTATTCCAATACTCAGTGAAACATATAGTAAACAGGGTAAAGAAGAAATGTTTAAATTCGCCAATTGCATAATGAACATCCTAATGATTATTTCGCTGTTTTTATGTGTTTTAGGATGGATATTTACTACGGATATAGTTAATGTAATTTCTAATTTTAAAGGTGAAAGATATAATTTAACCATATTGTTAACTAAGATGAGTATGATAAATATACTTTTTTTGAGTTTAAATAGCGGCTATACTGCAGTGCTTCAAACTTTAGATGATTTTACAGCTCCAGCATTAGTTGGAATAGCAATGAACATACCTATAATAGCTTATGTGCTAATGGGACACCATTATGGAATTGTAGGGCTTACTGCAGCTACTATGCTTGGAAACGGACTTCAGATAGTGGTACAAATTCCGTGGCTCATAAAGAATAAGTATAAATACAGTCCTAAAATAAATTTAAAAGATCCTAAGATAAAAAAAATGCTTTCATTGATTGCTCCAGTTGTGATTGGAACTGGTGTTAATCAGGTAAATGAAGTAGTTCAAAAGAGAATGGCTTCTACTCTTGCAGTAGGAAGTATATTGGCACTTGATTATGCAAATAAGTTAAATATGCTTGTTTATTTCACTTTTGCATCTGCAATAGTTACAGTTATATATCCTTCTTTATCTAGGGATGGAAGTCTTAAAAATTATGATGACTTTAAATCACATATAAGCGCAGCAGTAAATAATATCAATATTATAGTAATACCAGCTATAGTAGGAATGTTGATACTTAGAGTTCCTGTAATAAGTGCACTTTTCATGCATGGTGCCTTTAGTAGGCAGGCAGTTAATATGACTGCTGATGCACTACTTTTCTTGGTATCTGGGCTGGTATTTTGGGGCATAAGAGATGTATTTAACAGAGCTTTTTACGCTATCCAGGATACCACTACGCCTATGATAAATGGTGCTTTAGGTGTAGCTGTAAACATAGTTATGAGTATAGTACTTGTAAAAAAGATGGGCATAGGAGGACTTACTTTGGCTACAACAATTTCTGCCTTTGTAAGTTGTGTGCTTCTGGTCAAGGATTTAAGAAAAAGAATTGGAAATGTAAATGGATTCAATATGTTTAAAGTTGGAATGAAAATAATGGCAGCTGCAGGTACTATGGGAGTGTGTATATTTTTAATAAATAATTTCCTGGGAAATTTACTAGGTGGATTTAAGGGACAGCTTTTGACACTCTTTATTTGCATCGTAGTTGGTATCGCAGTGTATGTGATTATGCTGCTCGTGCTAAAAGTACAGGAACTTGCTAATATAATAAATTTAATCAAAAAGAAATTAAAAATTGCATAAATCTATTAATTAATGCGGTGAAAAGGAGAAGAAAGTTCTAATGAAGAGATTTTATAAACTTATATCTGTGGTTTTAGTATTTGCACTTTTTTTAACTGGCTGCACCACAGCAGAGACTGCAGGTACAGGTAAAAATGACAAGGAAATAGTAATTTGGTCACATCTTACAGATCCTGAAATAACAGAACTTAGGACTTTAGCAGATCAGTGGTCCAAAACCTCGGGATACAAAGTGATAATTCACTCAGATAAAGGAGACAATAGGGCTTATATTGAAGCATCCTTACGTAACATGGAACCAGATATAGAATTTGGAGTATCCCATGACAGAATGGAAAAACTTCATAATGAAAAATTACTAGCACAGGTTCCAGATAACCTTATAGATAAAAATAAATATATACCATCGTCACTTGAAACTGTATCTTTTAAGAATAAGATGTACGGAATACCTATATCTATAGAAACCTATGGACTTTATTATAATAAAGATAAAGTTAAAAAAGTACCTAAGACGCTGGAAGAGTTGA
>DAIMMR010000241.1:0-5979 GCA_036720575.1 Clostridium sp. | reverse complement strand
TTTTAAGTATACTAACTGCAATCATGCTCTATGTAATGCTCATATATTAAGAGAACTTAATGGTATAACTGAATTACAAGGTCAAAACTGGGCAAAGCCAATGAAAAATCTATTGTTAGATATAAAAAAAGAAGTAGATTTAGCTAATAACAAACAAAATGCTTTACCTTTAGATAAAATTCAGGATTTTGAATCTAAGTATGATAAAATACTTAAAGCTGGCATTGACGAAGACTATGCTAAAAACATTGAATTATATTCTAAAAAGAAGGTAAAGAAAAGTGCCAGTCTTAATTTACTCAATAGATTAAATGGCTATAAGGAACAAATACTTGCTTTCATGTATGACTTTGATATACCTTTTGATAATAACTTAGCAGAACGTGATTTACGTATGGCTAAAGTTAAGCAAAAGATTTCAGGCACCTTTAGAAGTTCTGCTGGAGCTAACGCTTTTACTAGAATCCGTGGATATGTATCTACTGTAAGAAAACAAGGCAAAAATGCTTTGGATTGCATAAAATCAACATTTACAGTGAATCAATTTGATCCAACTTTGACGTAAAAGCTCCGCTTAAAAAGGAACGAAGTACCTCTTTTTGGTGAACCTAAAATTAATATTAACACCTTACTGTCAGATGCATAAGAATTTGAAAGTAAGGTGCTTTTTTATATACTTTTTAGGGTAACTGAATAGTTACTTTCAGTTAATTTTTCACTATAAATAATAATTTTGTAATAAAAAAGAACTCCTATTTAAGGAATTCTTAAATTGCACTTATAGTGTTCTAATTAAACAACTGTTTCTGCAGTTTTCCACCACTGGTTGATATTACTCCGTCTGTATACATCTGCATAAAGTTTCCATTATAATTCGTTTCTTTGCCTGAGCCTAATTCAGTGGCCACACCTCGTAAATTATCATTTACATGTATTTTACCATTAGGTGATATATATATATCACTTTGGTTAGCCGGTTCTGTCATATTTTCGCTTTTCCATGAGGAAGTATTTTCAGAAAGGTCTCCGTAATAAACCTTTGTTACCTTATTATCCTCCAGCTGGCCTATATATACCTTATCCTCATCATCAACACCTATTAAGCATGTGTCGCTTACTCCCGGAATGGTTATCTGATGGCTGTTTCCTGTTACATATACTCTTTTATGTGTTAAATCCTCATATAGAAGTTTATCCTTATGTGGTAATAAATTTATTTTTCCAATTACATAAGCATTGGTGTCAACTTTTTTCATTTCCTTCATAATGTTTATCCAGTAAATGCTGCTTCTTTTGCCTCCCAGTGCCACCTTAACGTATATTACATTTGTTAAAGGTGAAGCCTGTATATCCACAACCTCTGCATTTTTATCCGCCCAGGCCAGATCTTTAATCTGCTCCTTAACATCCTTATCCACATCGTAATAGGAAAGCTTAAAACTGTTGCCATTACTTGTTGAATGTTTCTCACCAATGAGCATTCTGTTTCTGTCCGGAAGCCACTTGAAATAAGACACTTTAACTCCATCATTAAAATCTACATTATTAACTTTTCCTGTTTTAGTATTAACAACTTTTAAACTGTCATTATCGTAATAAGCCAGATATTTAGCATCAAAAGACACCTGTGCATTTTTTGCATTGGCAGGTATGCTTATTATAGCATCTTTAACATTTTTGTCGGTTTTCTCCACCTTCTGTATTTTAATTTTAGACTGGGATGCCAATAAATAGTTATTCACATAAATCAATCCTGCAAACTGTAATGCCAGCGATATGGATACCCAGACTAATATTCTCCTGAAAACTTTCATGTTCCACTCTCCCTATTAGGATAAACCTATTTTACATAAATTATAGAAGGTACTGATCTTTCACCTAATGGATCACAAGGATTGTTTATTAATTCTCCATCGTAGTACATTGTTGAAGATGAACCTCCATCAAGATTTGTTGCATTAACTGCTCCATACTGGATCATAATATCCTGTACATCCTTTAATGAAGCTCCCAGGCTGGATGCCTGTCTTCCATCTATTACAAGGAGTATTATGGATCCGTCTTTTTTCTGGCCTACAGCTGTTCTAGGTGCAATACCCCAGCCGCCGTCTCCGGATTTAATAGTACCATGCCCATTTACAACAAGCGCAGGGCCAAAGGAGATGATTTCTGTTACTCCCTTATCCTTCATTTCATTCATGCTGTGAGGCCCCACCAGTAATAGTCCCTTGTTTGTAAGTGCAAGTACATCTACCTTTTTATCATCATCTTTAACATCATTATGTTTTATAGTTCCATTACTCATTATTATTCCCACAGGAGTTCCGCCGGTTCCTGTCCAGTTGCCGCTGCCATCTGCTTTATCTGTAAAGCCGCCGCCGTTTACTGCTGCAATAGCGCCGTTTTCTTTGGCAATCTGGCTTGTCATCTGTCCCTCTGTACCAAGCTTTGCACTGTATCCAACCTTAACCCTTGTTGCATCATGTATAATAAGTACATATCCTTTATATTTCGTACTCTTAACGTCATATCTTTCTATGCTGTCATCATGACTGCTGTTTAAGTTTATCTCAGTAGAACTGCTGTCCTGAACAGCTGCTTCAACGCTGTTGCTGCTAAGTATTTTGTTTATTTCCGCATCAGATAAGAACATTTTTGCAATATACTGATGTTTCAAAGTTGTCATTGCCGCTCCAACTACAGTTCTTTTAACATTTTCGAAAGGGCCGTGAAAAACTATAAGAGGTGCAGTTACCCCTGTAAAAATAATCTCAAATATAATAAATGAAAGAAGAAGCTTCCATGAAAACTTTTTCTTTTTAACTTTCCTTCTTTTTTTAGGCATATGTTTCTTTCCTTTCTCAAAAAATAATTTCCTGACTATTTTACTACAGATAATTAAAAACTTAAATAGAAATGTAATGTCAATACTGTAATATAAATAATAATTTACAAAATATTAATTATTGCTTTTACAGATTATTTTATCATTTTATAATATATTACACAAACCTATTTTATTATAATCAATAAAAGAAAGGTTTACAATTTGGTTAATAATAATAAAAGTACAGAACTTAATGTCTGTACTTTTATTATTATTACAGCATTTTTGATGCTTCCTGAGACAGTGGTGACCTCTCGCATTCATCATATTTTAGTGTTATCTGGAAGCATAGGCTGCTGCCTTTCATTTTTTCTGAAGCATAGCATAATCCATTGGATCTTGAATCTAAAAATGGCTGATCTATCTGGTCAGGGTCACCTATTAATATAAGCTTTGTTCCCTCACCCACTCTGGTTATAACCGATTTCACCTGCTTTGGTGTAAGATTTTGAGCTTCATCAATAATCATCCAGTTCTTAACTATTGATCTGCCTCTTAAATATGCCACAGCCTCAGTGGTTATTATTCTTCTGTCGAACAGTTCTTTTATTTTATCTGCCAGTTCCTTTTCATTTTTATACCTTTCCTTTTCATCTGAATCCACTAATATTTCCAGGTTATCAAAAACAGGTCTCATAAATGGAAATATCTTTTCCTCCTCAGTACCAGGAAGAAAGCCTATATCCTCATCCATAGTAACATTTGGCCTGCACACCAAAATTCTTCTATACTCATCATTTCCTTCTTCTATTATTTTACTTAACCCAACAGCAAGAGAAAATAAGGTTTTTGCTGTGCCCGCAGGTCCTTTAACAATAACTAAGGGAGCCTTTTCAGGGCTCGTAAACAGCGCTTCCATCATAAATTTCTGTCCCACATTTCTAGGTACCAGGCCAAGTGGATTTGCTTCTTTAAAAATAAGGGGAACAATATTTCTGCCGTCAAACCTGCCTAGTGCTGTTTTCCTGGGATTTTCCAGAGAATGAATTATAACAAACTGATTAATATATAAATTGGGTATGGAATACTCCTCCAATTCACTAGAGTAAATCAAAAGAGAATTAATATTTAAGCTTTTAGTTTGATAGTATTCATCCAGTTTATCAGAAGATGCATATACCTCCATTCTGCCTGTGTACTGGCTTTCATGTTCCGGAACAACCTTTTCATAAAAGTCTTCTACCTCTATATTAATGGTATCGGCTTTTATTCTTTCAAATGTATCCTTAGTAATAAGGCATACATCTTCCCCTTGCTCCTTAATGCCTTTACATACCTGAATTATTCTGTTATCCGGCTTGGTTTTGTCCCATGAAGGAGGTATTTCAGTATCATAATGGTTCATTTCAACTCTGAGTTTTCCTCCTCCAGGCAGCTGCACACCCAAATTGAGCTTTCCTGACTTTCTTAGTTTATCAATCATCCTTGCAGAATATCTGGCATTAGCACCTAAATCGCTTTTATCCTTTTTAAAACTGTCTAATTCCTCTAATACCACCTCTGGAATGACCACATCATTATCAGCAAAAGAAAAGATAGCTCCAGGAGAATACAGAATAACATTAGTATCTAAAACATAGGTCTTCTTCAAAACTATTCCTCCTCTCTCTATTACTAATATAATATGCTGGAACATAATAAATGTATTAATTAAAGTATTTTAAAAATTTTTTTATAAACTAGTGTCAATAATTTAAGTTGTGCATACTATAATAACAGAGGTAAATACTATTTGGAGGTTCCTAATGAGTTATAAAGACAACATACAAGATTCCGACAATGTAATGAATAAAAATGTAAGCGAGGAAATTTCAGAGAACCGCAGTAAACATCACGATAAGCACTACAAAGAAATGCCGTACCAAACCTATTCCTGCCCATGGATGTATTCATGTCCTATGATGTACAACTGTCCCATGATGTGCGGGCACAAAACTTCAGACATGGAATATCGTGACATTGACGATGATGATGATTTATATGATGACAGCGAATACAGGCAGCGTCCTAATTACAGGCCTGGCCGCCCTGGTCGTCCTGGTCGCCCTTATCGTCCATACAGACCATATTATAGACCATATTATCGTCCTTACAGGCCATACTATTATCCAATGATCTATCCTATTTATCCTTATTCATATCCATCTTATTATGAGGATTATGAAGAAGATTAAATAACTTTTATTGTATTGCCAGGTTACGCACTTTTTGCGTTTCATAAGACTGTTTCATGGGTTCATGGAACAGTCTTTCATTTTATAAAAAATTTTTAGAAATATTGCAAGAACACTTGCATTTTATATATACTTAGAGTTATAATTATTCATGAAGAGAAGATACAAGATAATAAATGAATAATTTCAGTTTATATATTATAGCATTTTAATTCTTACAAATCATTTATTTTAAAATAATAAAGTTATGAGCGGGGTGTTAATTATGATGAGTATAATGTTAGTTTTAGCTGGTTTAATAGCTTTATCAATTGCTATTGATCCATCTGAGGAAAGATTTCCAACAGTAAAGGATATTAGTTTAATAGTACCATGCAGATAAAAAAGTCTCAGTACAATATCTTCGAACATTCTAAATTATGACGGATTATGCAAGTAATCCGTCACTTTTTTTATTTTATGTTTTTAGCATTACATTTTTTCTGTCATACATTGATGCATCACAGAAATATATGTATTAATCAATGTGTTAAAAAGTAAGCGGTAGAGCAAACACCATCATGTAAAAAAAAGAGAGACTTACGTCTCTAAATCCTGTTAAATCTGCCGTTTTCTACTACTGCATCTAATTTTTTCTCAATACATGCCTGACCTGTAATTACTGGTTTTAGCTTTTCATCTAACAATCTGCTCAAAGTCTCTATAATTTTATCATCCATGCTCTCACCACCTTACACCTACATTCTATCATGTATTTTTTACAATTTGAAGATAAATATTATTAAGATTATACTTTAAGTTTATTAAATAATTCCATGGTGTATAAATGGTGTATAATATAAAATAATATATAAAATTATGCAAATAAAAAAAGCTGCAACCTATTGTAATTACTAGGTTACAGCTTTTTTGGTAGCC
>DAIMMR010000240.1:0-5999 GCA_036720575.1 Clostridium sp. | reverse complement strand
TTTATAATTTCAATATATATTTAATATATAAGAACGCATACATTCATTACGATTGTTCCCATGTCCTAAAAATCGAGAAACTTTATTTAAGGCTTCTCTTTTTTCTTCTCCTTCTTCGCGTAAACTATCGAAAAAGCTTTGAGCAACAGCTTTACGTATACAGTGAACTCCAGTATCAGCATCTTTATATATACTCCGAAAACCAAGAGAACTCTCAGAGCGTGCTAAATAAGTATTTACACTATCTTCCTTAATATTTACAGCACGTTCATCTTCCTTACCAAGTGAATCATATAGATTTTTTAAAAACTCTCTATTGCTGATATTAGTATCTCTAAATTTTATTTTAGAATCACAATTAATCTTAATATCTCTTGAACGTTTTCCTTTGCTTTCATGTATATGCAAAATATTATTTTTTAAATCTATATCTCTTTTTTGTATTTTACAAGTTTCCGATACTCTAATTCCAAACCTTCCTGTAAGTTCTAAAGCTATAACCGCTTTACTTTTACTATGTGTTTTATATGCTTGTTGCATAATAGCATTATAATGTTCTTGAGTCATAGCTATATTCCTTTTTTTAGTATTATTTATGACAGGAGCAATAATATCTCCATACCATTTAACATTTATATGATAGACATAATTTATTACATGTTCTATCTTATTAATTCTACTTATATATTGATTTATTGTTTCTTTATTACAAGTATGAGATTTTTTATTAAAGAAAGCTTGGATCATATCAGAATTTATTTCATAAAGCATCTTAACATTGTAATTTTCTTTCACAAAAACAGCTATTTGAGCTGAAAGCCTAGTTAAATTTTTTCTTTCAGCAAAAGAATATATCGTATTTAAATATTTGCCTGAATGTTTTTCACTATATTTATCCTTTCCTCCTGTATTAAAATTCTTATTTATAGCATTTAAAAATTGATATTTTAAATTTCTTCCCATATAATCACTCCTTTTATATAAAATCCATATGTAGGGGATTAAGGGACACTCCTAACTTTGTTATGTCGCTCCCTTAATCCCTACACCCTACAAACAATTTCTCTAATTTATTCTTTATTATTTCTTCAGACTCCAATTCCATTAATTATTATTAATGGACAATATGACACGCACTCATATATAAGATATAATGTCGCATTCTATTTAAATTAAATAGACAAATAAATAATTACTACATAAATGTAGTACAAATAAACTTCCATGATTAAATACAGAAATAGCAATATAGACAAAAGATACATTGAAATTGCAGAATAGAAACAAAGCAACAAATCGTTTTATACATTACAGATCACTTTCTAAATAACTAGCCAAAGGAAAATTTAATTCTTAAAATTTGCTCCAAACGTTATTTAACCAACAATCTATAATTCAATTTAATTTTTATGTTTTAAAACTGCTCCCTACTTGTGTCTTTAGATAGTTTTTATATCTTGCAATTGTATAATTGTTAACCTATAGCGGTCAAAACTAACTGTTACTCAATTATGAGTTTTAACAAATTTACCTTACATATTTAATATGTGATATTTTCAAAAAAAAGCGAAAAAATTTTGCCTATCCAAATTCAGAAAGGCAAAAAGTTAAATTATTTATATCATATTAAATAAAAGCTTTATAATAGTAGCAATCTTTATAATTGTTTTCCAACATTGTTTTTAAACCACTCATCAACCATGCTTGAAATTATATAGTATTTTTTTCCAATACGAACACTTGGAAAATCTTGAATATTTACTAAATCATATATTTTGTTTATTCCTATACCAGTTATCCTGTTAAAGTCTTTTACAGTAATTATACTTCTATTAAATTTAGTATCAATAATTTTAAATTCTTCCATGTCAAATTCTCCTCCTTTCTACTAATTTAATTTTACATGGTATATCGATTTATGAATTTTTTTATAATATGTATATTTTCTGTATCATAATTGGGATTAAAACTTGTCCATAATTGATATCAAAATTTTTTCAAAATTTTAAAATAAGGCAAATAAAGAAAGGAATCCTTATTTACAGATTCCTTTCTTTGTCCAATTAAACTATAAAAGTTTTTTCTACAAATTCTGTGATACTCTCAATCTCTCAACTTTATATATATTAAACCTTCAATTAAATAGTTATATATTATTTATCATTATAATTTATCCCGCTATTTTTCTCCACTTCTTCTATGTCTTTTTTTATCTGAGCTTGCTGCTGTTCTGGAGTTGTTTCACCATGCTCTACCATCCACTTTTTATTAGCCTCTACTTGATCCTGGATCCACATATCTTTAAAATTATCATTTTGACTTGATTTTACGTTTGAATTATTATTGCGAACATTGGTATTATTGTTTTGGGTATTCAGCAAATTATTTTTCTTTTCTTGTTGCTGAGCTAGTGCTTTTTGCTCAGCTCGTCTCTCTTCCAATGCTCTTTGTTCTGCTTCTCTTTTAGCTTTCTCCTGTGCTATAAGCAATTCATCTTTTTTTATAGTAGCATCAGCATTAATTTTATTTAAATCAGTTATATCTAAATTTTTATATTTGCTCTTAAGATTATTTACACTCTGAATCATATTTTTGGATTTACCATTAATATTACTTTTGATATTTCTAGAATAATTATATAAAGCAATAGAAATAGCCCAATCACTATCTATGACCTTTTTATCCTGCTTAAACACTATATTATTCTTACTATAAGAAACTGCATTATTTGAATTTTTATAATAATAAGAATCCACTTCTACGTCATGAATTCCTTTATTATCCTTATGTTTAAGTTTATATACAACAACATATTTATTACCTTTTACATGTGATTGCTTTAAATCATTTTCAGTAGCTGACTTTGTACCTATAGATTTATCTATAAAATCTTTATTTGAGATTTTCAATCCATCAATAGAACTCGCAGTTTTGAAATACTTGATAAATCTTGTTTGTTCTACTAAAGCTTCCTGGTATTCCTTGTTTTTCTTATACTTATAGGATCCAAATCCTATAAGTACTATACATACAGCTATTACTATAGTTATTACTATTTTGTTTAATTTCATAATATAACTCCCCCCATTACATTATTTTAATTATACAACTTCTTAAACTATTTGATATCTATATAACATCATTTTAGTTCTTATTTTTTATTAGAGTCTAATTATTTTCCGTCTACTGGAGCCATTCTTTTCATAAAATATTGCTTAAAATCCGGATTAATTACTCCATAGTCGTTACCAGCATATATTTCATAAATAATATCTAATCCCTTTTTATCCTTACCAGCTTTTATTTTAGTTTCAGCAGCTAACTTTATTCCACTCTCAGTATAGAGTTTCCTATCATCAATAGAAAATTGCCCTGCAGTAGTTATTTGCAAGTCCTTATATGTCATTGGTAGAATACATCCTTTAAAATGTACTTCACTTGTAGTTCCTTGAAGTGGTTCTCCTGTATTTCTATCTATAATTGTGCCGTTGGTTATTACAGCTATCAACTCCCTTTGAAACTCTTTTAATAAAATATTCATCTCATCATCTCCATTATCTAGATATTAACAAAAATAGAGTGTAAATATTACTATACTTACGCTCTATCTTAATCTCATACTTCATCTAATCCAAGTTGAATTGCTAATGTTCCAAACTTCTTTTCAAATTGAGTGTCAAATACTTCTTTTACTTTTTTTATAACTTCATCTGCCGTATCACCTGAAGATTTCCCGGCACCTTGTATTGTTACTTGTACAGTAGGGCTAAATACTACATGTAAGTTTCTATTTCCTGAATAAACTTTTTGTGCTCCTGATGAAATTTTATTATTAGGAGTAACGCTTTCTCCACCTTTAAAATTAAGAAGTTCAGGACCTTTTTCTCCTACCCAGTGCAGACCAGGGGTAGCATTATTAGTACCTTGAGCATATCCTACATACGTTCCTCCCTTAAATAATGGAGTATTGTAGACACTTCCATATTGAGATTTTATATAATTTATAGCTGCAGCTGCATTTGCCACAGGATTTAATATGTTATTTAATCCCTTTACTGCATAAGAAGCAAATGTACTAGGTAAGGTCTGTAATAATCCAGTGGCATGTTCGTTGCCAACGCCTTGTGGATTTACAGATAAAGGATTTCCACCTGATTCCGCTTGCACTAACCTTAACAATCCAGACATCCAATCCATAGGTGTTCCCGTTACGGCAAGAGCAGCACTTAACCAACCAGTTACATTTCCACTCATTGCTCCACCTGCAGAAGAGGTAATATCACCAATCCAATGTTGTATAAAACCTTCTACATCTTTAGCGGACATACCATTTACAAGACCTTGCATTAAATAATTACCCATTTTATACATAACTACAGAAGGAGAATGTATTCCAAAACCAGTTTTGAATTGATTTATAACCTTATCTGTAAGTGTTTTTACCGTTGTAGTTAAATTATTTGAACTTGCATTTACTCCACTTGCTAATTGATTAACCATTCCTGTTCCATAAGTCAATCCCGACTTAGATAAATCATTCATTACATTTTTATTATCTGTAGATACTTTAGTGGTAGCTGTAGTTACTAAAGGGGATTTTTGCGTTATTGCATTTCCTAAGTTTTGCATGGAGGATTGTCCGTAAGTTATATGAGACTTAGAATAATCACTAAATAGGTTTTTATTGTCTGTAATTACTTTATTTGTAGAATTATCTACTAAGGTTCTGCTTGTCAGCAATCCATTACTTAAATTTGTTCCCATGGTTTTTCCTATATCTTTATAGGAATTCATTTGACTACCAATCTTATTATTAGGAATAATCTGTGAACCTTTAGGAAGATTAACAATTTCAGGCCCCTTTTCTCCAACTAGCGACAATCCTCCTGAAAAGCAGTTTGTACCTGATGCATTTTTAGGCAATAATTTAAGCAAATTAGGTTGTGGCTTTATTAAATTTTGTGCAGCAGTTACCCCACTGGTAACTTTATTTGAGGATAACGCTTTTCCTTTTTCAGATTTGCCTTGGTTTACCTGTATTTTACTTATTGTAGGTATTTGTAAATGTGTTCCTGCTAATTTATTTATTGCATCCAAAACACTGTTTATGGCACCCGTTATTCCATTTATAATATCAATCATAGGATTAACAACATCTGCTGTTGTTGCTTTTATGGCCTGCCAAACCTTGCCCCATTTCCCATGCATATATACAGCAGCTGCAACGGCAACTCCAATAGCCGCTGCAATAGCATAAATTGGCCAAGTTACAGATAATCCAAGAACTGCAGCTATTCCAAGTCCTATATTTACAGCAGTAAGTGCACCTGCTACTCCAAAAAGTAACGCTGCTAATCCCCTGTTTCCAGCTTTTAGTTCTGCAAATCCTGCGGCAGCCAAGCCCACACTTGCAGCTAATAAAACAGTAGGTGTACTTAATTTGATTAATACTTTAATGGAATCAGCAAAATTTTTAACTGTTGCAATACCTTTTATAGTTGCAAAAGCCGTTCCCAGTCCTAACACTGCAGATACTATACCATCCCAATTCTTTTTTATGATACTGCCAACTTTTACACTTGTACTTAAGAGCCATTGAATATTATTTTTTATGGATGGCATATTATGATTTAGTGCATCTACAAGAGATTTAAGAGATTTTCCTAGGCCAGTATCTCCTGTATTTGTAATAAATGCATTTTGTATATTAGATTTCAACTTTCTAAGAGAACCAGCTAATGTATTATTTGCAGTGTCAGCCATGTCCTTTGCAGCACCATTACTTTTTTCTAAGCTTTTAGTTTCTTCGTCTATGGCTTTTTTGCCAGTATTTAATAGCGCATTAACCCCAGTTAGAGCCTGCTGACCAAATATAACAGATAAAGCATAGTTCTTTTGGGCAGGATTTAATTTGCTTAATCCTTTAGTTAAATCCCCTACGATGCTACCAATATCTTTCATTTTATGTGTTGTTGGATCTATTGCACTAAATCCAAGTT
>DAIMMR010000008.1:0-34204 GCA_036720575.1 Clostridium sp. | reverse complement strand
CATCCAATCTTTATCAAAACTGTGGCTTCCCTTTCTAACATTAAACTATCAAAACCTATAATAGATGGCTTAAATAACATTCACAATACGTTTTTAAAATTATATAACAATGCAGTTCAGCTGAAAAAATCTACAAGCACCAATCCTGCTCAATATGCCATGCATGTAAAAAAATTAATTGATGAATTCATATATTACGATACCCGTGCCCTATCTTTTTATCCCCAATTGCTTACTTTAGCAAAAGCAAATAAAGCTTGGCAGGAACTAGTTAGACACATAATTAATGAACAAGCCTTTATGCTTGAGCTATTTAAAAATTTAAGACAGCAAATAAGATAAACTTTTAAATACAATTTCTAACATATTAGTCAAAAATACTAAGAACCTTTTTATTCAATCTTTTCCTTTAGTTTTTCTATATGTTGAATTTACATCAACTATGAAATGTATTATATGTGTTCATTTTGTAAAAACTAAATTAGATTCATAAATATAAGTTACAAAATGAAGGAGAGGTTGATATACTAATGTTTAAACATGAGAAACCACTTTTAAAAGAAGTTAAAGTAGAAAAACCTAATCCACAGTATGCAGTGCTAATGCAAGAACAATTAGGTGGTGGAAATGGTGAACTCAAAGCTGCTATGCAGTACTTATCACAGAGTTTTAGAGTAAATGATCCTGCAATAAAGGATTTATTTTTAGATATTGGTTCAGAAGAACTCAGCCATATGGAAATGGTTGCACAAACTGTAAATTTGTTAAACGGTCATTCAGTTGATTTCAATTCAGTAGGTAGTGGGGAAATTGAAACTCACGTATTAGGTGGATTAGCACCAGTATTAATGAACTCTTCTGGCGAACCATGGACTGCAAATTATGTAACCGTTACAGGAGATCTTGTGGCAGACTTGCTTTCAAATATAGCTTCTGAGCAAAGAGCAAAAGTAGTATACGAATACTTATATCGTCAAATCAATGATAAATATATACGTGAGACAATAAATTTCTTACTAGAACGTGAAGAAGCTCACAATGCACTATTTAGAGAGGCATTAAATAAAGTTAAAAATACAGGTTCAAATAAGGATTTTGGTGTAACTCAAGATTCCAAATTGTATTTTGACCTTTCAACACCAGGTAGATACTATGGAGACCCTAATCCTACAGAACCTAGCTTTTCAAATCCTAAAAAGGAGCAGGAATTGGCAGGGAAACATTAATTAAATATAAACAGATTTATTAAGAAAAGGGGCTGTTTCACTAAGAAATTTACATACAACATATTGTTTTATAATTCACTTGCTAATACAATATGTTGTAGAATTTATTTTTAGTGTGACAGCCCCTTATTTTTGTATAACACCATGATGTATTTTAAATAAAATCACTCTACTCCCCAGTTGTCAAACCTATCTATGAGCCATCTATTTCCATCGTAAACTAAAGTGGCATTGGCATAGGATAACTCTCCATAATAATACCCCTTTAATATAATGTCTGCTTTATTATCATTATATTTCTTAGAAACTACTTCAGAATCTTCAACAGTAAGTGCAGGTTCAGGATTTCCATATCTCATATAAACTTTACCATCAATATCCTTAAATACAAAATTTATTAGGGTATTTACAAAGTTATTCGTATAATAATTGTTCAATTCATAGTTTTCATTTAAATATTCACTTATGGAATTGTATTCCCCTATGTTATCTGTTACGGGAGCATAGCTTATACCTGATACATCCATATAAGAGTTCCCATCCACATTAATTTTTAATATTTTCTTAAAAGCATCGTCACCCTGAAGCAGCAATTTTTTAGCATCTTCATCTGAAATAACAGTTTTGCCCTCTAAAGCATTCTGTACATCTTCACTTACAGCTCCAGTGCCACCTATTAAAATAACCTTTTCACAGTTGCATCCATCCAAGTATTGTTTTTGATCTGATATATTAGCTCCATTTGTTAATATTATTGGTGCATTGTTTCTTGCAGCCAGTGCACCTGCAGATAACGCATCAGGAAAATTCTCACCACTTGCAATGACAGCTTCATTTGAAGTTTGATTAAAGTATTTACATACATTTAAGGATGTATCATATCTATTCATGCCCCCTATTCTTATTATGTTATCACTATTGAGTGATGGGACAATTTCTTTTAACTGACTTACTATATTATCTGTTACTGATGATTTTCCCCCAATAATAAATACTTTAGATGGCTCTATATTTTTCAGCGTTTCTTTTGTTTCATCAGCTAAGTTAAATGAATCAGTCATGATAATAGGATAGCCTTTTGACGCAGCAATACTTGAAACACTTAAAGCATCTGCAAATCCATAAGCATTTACTATAACCACTGGAGTACCTTTTTCTGTCATTAAGTATCTGTCAATTACAAAGTTTGTATCAAATCTATTTTTTCCACCTAATCTTTTAACGCTGCTGTATCCTAATGAATTAAAATAGCTCTCAAAATTTTCACTTACAGATGATTTTCCTCCTAATATGTAGATAGTTTCTTCTCTATCTAACTTATTTTTTATAAAGTTAATAGAATCTCCACTGGAACTTACATCTTTTCCTACTAACAATATAGGAGCATTTTCTTTTCTTGAAAGCACAGAACCTACTAAGGCATCTGGAAAATTATTTCCACTTGCAATAATTACATTTTCCAATTTGTCGCTGCTAAAACTATTTGCTATATTTACAGATGTTTCATATCTATTTGCCCCGCTTATTCTACTTACACCATAAGCAGTTTTAGCATATACAAATTCTCCTCCACATGTTGATATAACTATTGAAATTATGAAAGCTATGGTTTTCTTCACTAATATCCCCCCTATTTTTAATATATTACTATTTATAGTATTTACATATTAAAAAAATTACAGTAGAATATTTAATTATTATATTACTCAACTTTCGCAGTTTAAAAACTTTGCGAAGCAAAGCTTTTGAAAATAACAAAGTTCAAATAACAAAGAACAGATAAAGATGATTTTCCTCGTACCTCAGGAAATCTATAATTTTAATATTTTCTGACGTTAGGAAGAAAATTATCCTTATTTGATATTTGAACTTTGTTCTTTGTTCTTTAAAAATATTGCTTCGCAAAGTTTTTATATTAAGTCAAAATTTTATATGTACGAAAGTTGAGTTAGTTATAATCATAGTCATATTTTAGGGCATATAACTATATACTATATATTATTCCAATAAAAGTATGAACTTCAAAACAATTCAATTGACATATTCCGTTCAATAGAATATAATTAAATTTAATGAGTAAAAGGAGGCGGTAATTTGAAGAAAGAAAATATATTAATAACACCTGATGTTATTGAAGAATGTCTAAGTGAATCTCTAGATACTATCGAAAAGAAAGCTTGTTCTTACAGCAAAAAACAAAAATCTTTAAAATAATTTTCATATCTAAATATTCTCTTCCATTAATATACTTTGTCTATTAATGCATGAATCTCAATTTTCAGTCTGAAATAGTTATCATAGTCACCTAATATGACTGTGGTAACTAAATAAAAATCATTTCACTTTTTTAATATTGTAAACGGCATAAATGACAAGTGCTGCTCCAAAAATTTGAATTGGTGTCAAAGGCTCCTTTAAAATAAAAAAGGAAAGTAACATAGCTGTAGGTATTTCTAAATTACCTATTATTGAAACTTTTAAGGAGCCAATGCTTTTAATTGCCGCATAAAGTAGTGTCAAAGGTATTATTTCACAAAACACTGCTATTATTATTATACATGCAATTAATTTTCCATTTAAATTTTCCTTAAATATTTCCACAGGGAATTTAAGAATTACTAAAGATAAAAATGAAAATATGATGGAGTAAAAGTTAATTGCAAGTGGATTTAACTTATCCATTTTTTTCTCCGTATATATATTCATAAAAGCATAAAATACTGCTGATAGGATCCCACATGTAATCCCTTTTATTGAAAAAGTCTTTACACCCTGGTTAAGACCCAAAGCTAAAAAACAACCTATAAAAGTTGCAAAGAGAGCAAAAATCTTATTAAAATTTATCTCCATCTTTTCAAATATTACTGAATAAATAAAAACCATTGCAGGATATGTATAAAGCAGTATGGTAACCATTGAAACATCCAGGTAACTAAATGCCCTATAATAAAAAACTGTCATAAAAGTATTACCTACTGCTCCAAGAACTGCTGTATGGTATAAATCTTTTTTTCCTATTTTTAAAGCTTTTCTATCTGTTACTAGTATACCTAAAAACATAATTGGAATCGACATCATATATTGAAGTGTCAATATATTTATAGAATCTGCCCCTTCTGAAAAAGCAATTTTTATTATAATTCCGCAGGTTCCAAATAATATGGCAGATAAAACAGAATATATATATCCTTTTTTCAAAAAAAACACCCCTATTCAAGTAATTAAATTTAAAAGTCAACCATTTTATTCTAACATAGTTTTTCATTTTTAAGTAACAAAAATCATTCTGAAAAATAATCTAATATTGTACATAGTTTTATAATAATATCAACGGAGGTTATTTACATGTATTGTATTGATGCAGGAAGTGAATATTGTCCATGCCACCTGGCAGAAACCCATGACTGTATACTATGCTCTCAACTTTCCGGTGAAGAGTTTTGCCAATGCAAAGACTGGTGTGGAGTTTGTATATATGAACAATATATTTCTAATGGTAAAAAAGCAAAAAATTTAAGAAAAACTTATGATTGTCCTATATTATACAAAAAAGTAGCTGATAATTCTCTTTGCATGTTTACTTTAGAAGCACCAGAAAACTTAGTAAGAGAATTATCCAATGCTGGGAGCTTTGTATTTTTAAGAAATAAGGAGAGTGTAAATTATTACGACGTACCAATTTCCATTATAAATGCTGATAAAACAAACAATACTCTAGATGTTGCAATAAAATCAAGTGGCACCAAAACTAAAGCTCTTTTTAAATTAAATGAAGGAGATAAAATATTACTTAGAGGACCATTTTCAAATGGAATAATGGGACTTTCAAACATTTCTAATGCCAAAGATGGTATTTCATTAATTATAGCTCGAGGCATAGGGATTGCTCCTTCTATTCCAGTTATGAAAAAATTATATTCTAATAAAAACAAGGTCATCTCTATTATTGACACACAATTTAAAGAGAACTTTTATGAGGATTATTTTAAAGAATGCAAATCAAAAGTGTTAGATTGCACTATATTAGACGAGGGAAATCTATCTGAGAAATTTAAATTAATGCTTAAAAAAATTTTCCGGGAAAATTCCATAAACTTAGTACACTGTGGGGGTCCGGATATAATGAGCTATAAAATTATAGATTTTATAGATAAAATTCACAATTCACAAGACAAATCCATAAATTTTTCCTGCTGCAATAATTCCAAAATGAGCTGCGGTGAAGGAATATGTGCAAGTTGCACCAAACACTATGATGGTGACATAGTTAGAAGACTATGCAAGGTGCAAATGGATCCACGAGATTTATTTAAAGGTAGAAGATTATTATAGGGGGTATTTTTTTATGAAAATAATAGTAATTGGCTCAGGGTGGTCTGGATGTGCCGCAGCTTTATCTGCCAAAAAAGCAGGTGCCGATGTAGTTATATATGAAAAAACCGACATGGTACTTGGCCTAGGAAATGTAGGAGGAATAATGAGAAATAACGGCAGATACACTGCTGCAGAAGAAATCACTGCACTTGGTGCAGGAGATCTAATAAACATTACAGACAGCCTTACTAGACACAAGAATTTGGATTTTCCCGGTCATAAGCATGCTTGGCTTATAGTATTGCTACACTTTTTATTTAATTCTCTACATAAACTAAAAAATAGCTGTAGATAAAATCCATAATACAAAAATTTTATAAATCAAAGAATATATGATAAATAGTTACAAATTATGTTATAATTAAACAAAAGATTACTTTTTAGAAATGGGGAGGGTTGATTATATGAGAAAACGTTTTCTAAATGTAAGAGCTAAAATAACGCTTAGAATTACAATACTTATATTATTAATTTGCACAACCATGGGAGTAAGTTCATTTTTTTACACATCAAAGGTACTGACTAATTCCATAAACAATGAACTAAAAAGTAGAGCAGATGATGCATCCAAACTCATAAACAAGGAACTTAACAACTACATTTACAGGGTAGAAGATACAGCGCAAAGGCCTGAAATAAAAACTATGAATTGGGACACATAAAAAGTAAAATCAATTTTTCAAATGACTGAACAAATTTTAGATATTTCCGAACAAACCAATCTTTTGGCACTCAATGCTTCCATTGAAGCTGCAAGAGCTGGAGAACATGGAAAAGGTTTTGCCGTTGTAGCAGATGAAGTTAGAAAACTTGCAGAAGATTCTGCAAATGCTGTGGGACTTATAAAAAAGACTGTAGATGAAGTGCTCCTTTCTGTAGAGGAACTTTCAAAATCTGCCAATGACGTTTTAGATACAATGGGAAATGAAACTTTAACATCCTTTGATAAAATTAGCTCTTTAAGTGATACTTATAAAGATAGTCAAGATTCTTTTAAAAATACCGTTAATAAATATACTGAAACTCTAAGCAAAATATCAGAAGCTATGAATAATGTTACAAATAAAGTTGAAAATGTTTCTAAATCAATGAATGAAGTTGCCAAATCATCAGAAAACATTGCAGAAGATATACAAATTGTAAACAAAAAAAATCTAGATGTTTCCACTATAATAGATAAAAACCAACAAAGTATTGAAAAGCTTTCATCTACCGTAAGTGAATTCAAAATTTAACACAATTTCCATAATACCTATAATAAAACAGCATGTCAAAAATCTTCCTATTTAAAAGATGTTTTTGACATGCTTATATTAAAAATTTTAATTATTTAACAGCGCTTAAAACTTTGGAACCTTTAGCATTTACCTGACAATTCATACACAACATTTTTCCAAACTTTTTATTACTATAATCTGCTACCTTTTCTGATATTACATTTCCACATCTCTCACAGTGGAGTTCATTTTTGCTTATTACATCTTTATTGCTTACAGCTGACGCTTTAGTAGTTTGCTCAATAACAGGCTTTCCTAAGGAATATCTTACTCTATAATAATTATCTTGAATTTCTAGATGATTGATCTCTCTATTTTTATTGTATCCTATTGACTTAACTTGAAAATGTATTCTTGGAGATAGAGTTATCTTCCCATCTTTTTCAGTAAATTCTCCTTTCTGCAAACTAATCCATATAAAAGGAGCTGTATAAAGTTCTCTCCCTATTCCAATATTAAACCCTGCCCTTTTAAAGCTGTCACTAGCTTGACCCTTTTCCTTTTCCATATAACTTTCCACTCCCACATCTTGCTTTCTAATCCACTGCTTCTTTTCATCATCCCAAATATCTATGTTGCAAAATAGCCTACCATTTATAAGCTCATGAGTTCTTTTCCACCCTGTCATACCAAAGCTTTCATCAAGTATTTTCATGTCAACTCTTGCATCCTTGTATAAGAGTAAAATACATCCTACACAACTTGTAGTTTTCTTTAGGCTCTGTACTCTTATCTCAATTTCATCTGCCTTTAAAAGCCTTATTTCCTTACTCAAAATCATCCCTCCCCTTTAACCGTTTATCTCTCTGTTCTATATTTTCAAATCTCATTTTTTTCATATTTCTAATTTTATTTTAAATGTTTTTTGATATATCTATACTTATTTATTCCTTCCATGTTTACCTTTCTTTTAATATTTTTATAAACTCATCTATTTGTTCAGGAAGTAATTCACTTATAAGTACTCTTACAAAAGCTTTTGCCTTTTTTGTTTCCAGTTCATCCATTATTTTAGGGTCGTTTGAACAATGAATTTTTACTTTTATTGGCTTGGCCATAAAATAACATCTCCTAGTTACCTTTTAAGAATATTTATCTACAATATTATATGTAATTTAATTTATTGTGTGATGAAAAAATTATTTTAAAGTGGAATAAAAAGTTAGTTAACACCATGTAATTTAATATAGAGTTATATTAATTTTTTAAGGATGTGATTTTGAAACATGATAGCAGCTATATACAGCAGAAAATCCATGTTTACAGGTAAAGGAGAATCTATAGAAAATCAGGTAGAAATGTGCAAAGAATATGCAATCAAAAATTTGAAAATAAAAGATTTCATAATATATGAAGATGAAGGATTTTCTGGAGGCAATATAAATAGGCCTAGATTTCAAGAGCTTTTAAAAGATATCAAAAAAGAAAAATTTAACTTTTTAATATGTTATAGGCTAGATAGAATTAGTAGAAATGTTGCTGATTTTTCTGCCACATTAGAATTACTGCAGAAACACAGTATATCTTTTATAAGTATAAAGGAGCAGTTTGATACAAGCACTCCTATTGGTAAAGCCATGGTATATATATCTTCTGTATTTGCACAGCTAGAACGTGAAACTATTGCAGAACGTGTTCGAGATAATATGCTAGAACTTGCAAAATCCGGCCGCTGGCTGGGAGGTCAAACTCCCCTTGGTTTCAATTCTAAGAGGATAATTTACTATAACTCTCAAATGAAAGAAAAATCCATGCACAAACTTTCCCCTATAAAAAAAGAATTAGACAAAGTTAAATTAATGTACAACAAATACTTGGAATTTGGTTCTATATCCTTAGTTCTCAAATACCTGCTTTCTAACAATATAAAAGGTAAAAATGGTGGAGACTTTTCATCTACATCCATAAATGATATTCTCAGAAATCCTGTTTATGTAAAATCAGATGATTCCGTTCTTAAATATTTAAAAGACTTGGGCATAATTACCTACGGAATAGCCAATGGCAATGGAATTATTATATATAATAAACGCAATTCAAAATATATAACTAAAAATACAAGTGAGTGGATTGCTGCAGTTGCCAAACACAAAGGAATTATCGAAAGCAATTCCTGGATGGATGTGCAATTTCAATTAAACAAAAATAAAAAGAAATCCAATCCAAGACAGGGAACCTCTAAAAACTCTTTATTATCTGGTATATTGAAATGTGCTTTATGTGGTGCACCCATGCGCATCTCCTATGGAAGGCCTAGAAAGGATGAAAATAAAAGAGCTTACTACTATGTGTGTACAATGAAAGCTCATTCCGGGAAAAGTAGATGTGATAATCCTAATGCCAAGGGTTCTGAAATTGAAAAAGCTATTGTTGAAAATATAAAAAAATTAGATGCAAATAGAGTATTAAAAGAGCTTGAATTTACTAAAAATGAAACAACTGCATCTGTTAAAAATGATTCTACTGACATACTAAAAAAAGAAATTGAAGATAAAAATAATCAAATAAATACATTACTACAACAATTATCAAAAATAACTGCAAATGACTCCCCTGCTTCTGAATTTATTTTAAATAAAATAGAAAATTTGGGTAAAATAACAAAAAATTTAAATTTAAAACTAGAAAAATCTAAACACATTGAAAAGAAAACTATAGATATAGATGTACTAGAGAAATCTTTAAAGGACTTTAGTTCATCCTTTTCCCTAATAAAAGATGTGTCAATCAAAAGGCATATCTTAGAAAACATAATTGACAAAATCTACTGGAATGGTAATACAGGCGATATTGATGTTTACTTATGGGGAACTGAAAAAATACACAAGTTTCATCCTAATATTTCCTAAACCTGCTGCAATACTATAAACCATGTTCATGCTTGGCTCTATGATGTAAATAAAATCGAACCAGCTGTTAGAAAATATATTTTAAGTAAAGGCATAAAATTAAAGCTAATATCAAGAGTAGTGGATGTAAAAATGGAAGGAACTAAAATAAAAGGCATATACACCTCAAATGGAAATTACGAAGAAGCAGATGCCTTTGTTGAAACTACAGGTTCCACAGGTCCTATGGGAAACTGTATAAAATATGGCAATGGCTGTTCTATGTGCATACTTAGATGCCCTTCCTTCGGACCTAGAATAAGTATAAGCAAATGTGCTGGAGTAGAAGATCTTCATGGCGAGAGATTAGATGGAACTTATGGAGCCTTTAGCGGTTCCTGCAAACTTGCCAAAGACACTATAGACAAGAACCTCTTGCGTGAAATTGAAGAAAAAGGTGCAGTAGTACTTAAAGTTCCAGAAGAAGATGTAAATATGGATAAATTAAAGGCTAAAGTATGCCAGCAGTATGCTTTAAAGGAATTTGCACAAAATGTAATACTTCTAGATACAGGCCACATAAAGCTAATGACATCCTATTATCCTTTAGAAAAGTTGCGTAAAATACGAGGACTAGAGAATGTCAAATTTATAGATCCGTATTCTGGAGGCAAAGGGAATTCCATAAGATATCTTTCCATAGCACCCGTTTCTGTGGATTTAAAAGTAAATGGCATAGATAACTTATTTTGCGGAGGAGAAAAAAGCGGTCTCTTTGTAGGTCATACAGAAGCTATATGTACAGGATCCCTTGCCGGTCATAATGCAGTAAGATGTGCACTCAATATTCCTACTCTAACACTTCCAGCTAATACAACAGCTATTGGAGATATCATAAGCTATGCAACTTCCAAAATACACACTAAAGAAGGAAGAAAAAACAGATATACTTTTGCTGGTGCAGAATTTTTTAACAGAATGAAAGAAAAAGGTCTATATTCTATAGACAGAAAAGAAATACAAAATAGAATTAAAAATACTAATCTTTCAAATATATTTAATAAAAAATTAGTTTAATACCTCTAAGTAGGCTTCTGAACAAGAAATAAACTTATGCTGCAAATGTTTTACAACCACAAGTGCGGTTAAATATACTTGTTCATTGTAAAACATTTCTACGCATAACTTTACTTTTAGTTAAAAACAGTACTTACACAGGATAATTTAATCATATATGATACATTTCGTATCTATGTTTATATTACTGATAGTAAACTCTTAAATAAGGACAATAAATAATTTTGGAGCCACAGCCTATTCTGCATACCAAATAAAAAACACCCTGCTAAGAGTGTAATTTTTAAGATAACATATCCAAACCTTAGTAAGTATGCATTTATACTATTAACTTCCTGCAATCTCTCTGCATTTTTTTCTTCTATCTTTAACTAGTTGTGATGCACAAGGATTACTCTCTATATTTAAAAGTGGTGTATGTTGTTTAATAAGTTCTTTTTCAATATCGCCTATACTTTGTGAACATTTAATCCAATTAAATTCTAGATGCTTATTTATCCAATTTAAAATACTATTTCCTCAAGGAGGTTCATTATGTTACGAAATTGGATTTCACATTTGGAATATCAAGAACAGCTGTATCTTAAAATGCTTCTTCACTATGAAATGCAAAAAAGCAGGCTGGTTGCACTTGATAAGAGTATTTCAAAACTCTATCTTCTCAACCTTGATAGCCTGCTCCCTGTAATCAATCCTTTATATTCTGATTTAGGCCGCCCCGCCAAAAATCAGCAAGGTATAATACGATCTCTCGTATTAATGCTTGATCAACAGGAACATTCTATCACAAAGTGGGCTAAAAAAATAGCTTTTAATTCTTTGATTCTTGATATATGTGGTTTTGAGGATGGTGTCCCTTCTGCATCCTCATATTACGATTTTTTAGTACGTTTATGGATTTTAGACCATAAACTTCATGTTCAGCGTAAGCTTAAGGTTAAAAGTTTCTCATCTAAGCCTAGAAAAAAACTCAAAGCTGGAGAAAAACAACCTCCTAAGCATTCTGGAACTGTTAAAAAACTTGTTGATAAGGCTTTGGACGGTAAGCTTAGAAACTTCTGTCCTGAAACTATTTTTCAAAAATTTATCGCCCGATGTGTTGTTGATACCTCTTCTAATATGGGCATCCTTGGAGGTATCAATAACTTATCCCTTGCCTTTGATGGTTCACCTTTCTATTCTGGTGCCAGCCATTATGGAATCAAAGTTTGTGACTGCAAATCTAAAGGCATATATAATTGCCACTGTCCCAGACGATATTCAAATCCTGATGCACGTTGGGGATGGGATAGTTATAGAGAACAGTGGTTCTTTGGAAATACTCTCTTTAACGTAACTGCTTCCGATAGTCCCTATGATCTTCCAATCTACATTAAGATGGTACAGGCTAGCCGCCATGACAGCATCACTACAGTTTTTGCACTCGAAAGTATTCACAATCTTTATCCTGATCTTCACTTTAAAAACTTTATTGCTGATGGAGCCATGGATAACTATCCTACTTATGAGCTGCTTAAACACTATGATATTCTGCCTTTTATATCTTTAGATTCTAGAACCAAAGCAAAATTTGATTATCCTCATCCTGATATACTTTGTTTCGATAACAAAGTGAATCCTATTTGCATGGGTGGTATTCCCTTTGTCAATTGGGGATATTCAAAACCTAAGGGAATCAAATATCGTTGTTATTTTGCAGTAAAAGGCTTAGAACCTCCTGCAGAGTGTAAATGTTCTGCCAGCAAATATGGAAAAGTTGTTCACATTAAACCTAACTATGATCCGAGGATGTTTCCTCCTGTACCCCGTAGTTCTGAAAAATTTAAAGATAAATTTAAAACCAGAACTTCTGTTGAGCGCTCAAACAAACGAATGTTTAATGATTATGACATTGAAGAATACAAATCTCGAAGTGCTGTGCTGCGTATGGCTTTAGCAACTTTTTCTGTAATCAATATACATTTAGATGCTTGGATAAAGCATACCGGCTTTAGCTTGGGCAATCTTATACAAAGTAAGACTGCATAGAACACTTATTGAATATTTTGGCAAGCCTAAATCTTAGGCTTTTTTGTCACACTCTTTTTTATATCCTTTATCCCGTAACAATATGTGCTTTTCAAAGTACGTCAATAGTTTTCCAGTTACTGCTAAGTAGTTGGTTAATTAAATATCTTTTCAAAATTTCCATCTACTTTTCGAGTATCTTCAATATAATGGATCATTGTGCCATAAACTTTATCAAGCCCAAAAGTTCGGTTTTTGGGGTATAAAATATTGACATCAATTTAGTATATTCCCTATGCAAATGAATAAATAGTAAAGATTAAATTTATTACTTAGAATTTTTTAATGCGTTCCCATCTACTATTGTAACAGAATATGCATCATATTCTATTAATCCCTCTTTACGCATTTTATTTAATTCACGAGATAGGGAAGATCTCTGTATCCCAAATTTTTCAGCTAATTGTTTTTTTGTTAAGGTTAATTTTATAACATTGTTTTTTTGATTACATTTTTCGTATAATAAAAAATCGACAACACACTGCCTGATAGATTTTAAGGACAACGTTTTTATTTTATCTGTTAGGATTAGGGTTTTGTCTGAAATTTCCTCAAGAAACCTAAGAAGAAAATTAGCATTAGATCGGCATAGTTTTAAAACTAGGTCTTTTTTTAGTTGTAATATAGTCACATCAGTTTTCGATAAAATCATCATTGGATAGAAGTTGTTGTGGGAAAATAGCAAGTTACCGCCAATGACATCACCAATATTAAAATCGCTTATAGAAACATAATTTCCCTTGTCATCAATTCCGTGTACAGTAGTAACCCCGCTCAATACTATATCCAATGTTACACATTTTTCATTTGGAAAGTGTACTACAGAGTTTTTTTTATAACTTTCTATTTCATAAGAATCTTTTGCAAGTACAGTATTAATTTCTTCTGAAGTAAGTTCTTTAAACAAATCCGTATTTTTTAGAAGAGGAATAAAATTAATCATATAATGTGTCTCCTTTTCAAAAAATTAGTGACATAGGTAACATATTATAATATTAAAACCAATTATAATTAAAGTAAAGGTACTGAAAGGAGAAAATTACTTACCTGTAGATATTTTAGATACATTGGTAACCATATTACAAGTGATTTTTCTACCATTTGCAAATTTTTGATAAAGGAAGGTGAGAGTTTTGAAGAAGAAAAAATTTGTGAAATTGATTTTAAGATTATTAATATTAATAATAGTGATTTCAGGATATTTCATAATAAAATACAGTCGCAATAACACTAATGCTGATAATATTTACTATGGTACAGTGGAAGCTGAAAAGATAAATATTTCTACAGAAATTGGAGGAAGGATAAAGAAAATTAATATTAGCGAAGGACAAAAAGTAAAGCAGGGTGATTTAATAGCAACTCTCTATTCAAATGATAGCACTTTAAATTTACAGGGGTCTGAAATAGCTATAAAAAATGCTGAGAATAATTTAGCAAAAGTAAAAGATGGTAATAGAGCAGAGGAGATTAAAGGACAAGAAGCTTTAGTAAATCAAGCACAAGCTCAAGTAAAAGGATCAGATGCTGCATTAGAAAAAGCTAAAAATGATGTTAGTGCTGCTCAAAATAATTATGATTATAAAAATAAAAGATATGATGATGCTAAAATATTATATAAAAATGGTGCAGGTACGAAATATAATTTAGATACAGCTAAAAATGATTTGGATAATGTTTCTTCTACATTAGATAACGCCAATGCTTCTTTAAAAAACGTACAAGCTCAGGTAGAAAGTTTTAAAGCTCAACTTGATGCAGCTATTCAGAAACTCAATCTTCTAGTGAATGGAGCTAGTGAAAAAGATAAAAATGCAGCTGAATATAATTTAGAACAGGCTAAAAATAATTATGATATATCAAAATCACAACTAGATAAGGGGAATGTGTTTGCCTTTACTGATGGAACTATACAGTCTGTAAACTTTAATACAGGGGAATATTTAACACCAGGAAGTTCCATTGCTACCCTTTTAGATAACAAAAATTTATGGGTTAAAATTTATGTTCCAGAAAGTGTATTACCTAAAATTAATATTGATCAAAAAGTTGTTCTAAAAAATGATTTTCTAGATAATAAAACTGTTAATGGGAAAATAACATATATTTCTCCAGAAGCAGAGTTCACTCCTATGAACATAGTTACTAAAAAAGATAGAATGAAGTTAGTATATGAAGTAAAGATAAAGATATTAGACAACTTAGATGTTGTAAAACCTGGTATGCTTTTTAGCATAAATTTATAATGATGGAGGAGTACTATGGAGTATGCTATTTCTATAAAGAATCTTACAAAAAAGTTTAATAGCTTCACAGCTGTAGATAACATATCCTTTAATATACCTAGAGGAAAAATATTTGGCTTTTTAGGGCCAAATGGTTCTGGAAAATCAACAACTATAAGAATGATATGTGGAGTATTAAGACCTACATCTGGTGAGGGAACAGTACTTGGATATGATTTAGTTAAGGAATCAGAGAAGATAAAACAAAATATAGGATATATGTCTCAAAAGTTTAGTTTATATGAAGACTTGACTGTAGAAGAAAATCTGGACTTTTATGGGAATATATATATGCTTGATAAAAACAAGTTAGAAAAAAGGAAAAAAGAATTAATTAAAATGGCTAACTTGGAAGGCAAAGAAAGAAGTCTTGCGAGAACTTTATCAGGGGGATGGAAACAGAGACTAGCTTTGGGATGTGCACTTATTCACAGTCCTCAGCTTTTAATATTAGATGAACCAACTGCTGGGGTAGATCCAGTTTCAAGAAGAGATTTTTGGAGTACCATAATAAACTTAGTCAAGGATGGAATGACAGTTCTTGTAACCACCCATTATATGGATGAGGCATCTGTATGCGATATTATAGGATTCATATATAATAGTAAGCTTATAACTATTGATACTACTGAAAATCTTTATAAAAAACATAAAATTAGTAATTTAGAGGATATATTTATAAATTATGTTAAAAAATTTTCTAATAAAGAAGTAGTAGCTTCCTTTGATGAGCTAAAGTCATCAAAGAATAAGGAGTGAGAGCAATGCAAATAAAACGAAAAAGATTACTTACCATTGCCAAAAAAGAATTTATACAAATAAAAAGGGATAAAGCAAGTCTTGTTATTGCAGTTATGATGCCAATAATGATGCTTTTATTATTTGGATTTGCTGTTAATACAGATGTGAATAATGTTAATTTAGTAGTGTATGACGGAAGCAAAACCATGGAGAGCAGGGAACTTGTAAATAAATTTACTAATTCATATTATTTTAAATTATATGATGAAGTAGATTCACCTAAGAATGTAGAAAATTATATTAGTTCTGGAAAAGTCAAAATAGGACTGGTTATTCCATCTGATTACACTAAAAATTTAAGAAGAAGTACAAACTCAGAAGTTCAAGTACTTGTTGATGGTTCTGATCCAACTATAGCAAGAACTGCTATGTCTTATTCTGTATTAATTGGAAATAACTATTCTAATAATTTAAAATTAATAGAAAAAAGTAAAACAGGTTTAGGAAATCAACAAAGTCTAGGTGTTAATGTGAAACCTCTTGTATTATATAACCCTTCATTAGAGAGCAGTACATTTAATATTCCTGGAGTCATAGGCTTAATATTACAAAACATTACAGTTATACTAACTTCATTTGCTATGGTAAGAGAAAAAGAAAAAGGCACAATGGAACAGCTTATAATGACACCTGTTACGTCATTTGAGTTGATTATTGGGAAACTTATACCTTATATAATTATAGGCTTTTTAGACATGTTGCTATCTTTAGCATTAGGTTACATTATATTTGGAGTTGGTGTAAAAGGAAGTCTTCTATTGCTCATTTTGCTTGGCACTTTATTTTTAATATGTTCTTTGGCTATAGGTATGTTAATTTCAACAATATCTAAGACACAACTGCAAGCTATGCAGGCAGCTGTAGCAACCATATTGCCTAGTGTAATTTTATCGGGATTTATGTTTCCAAGAGAAGCTATGGAGAAGATAATATACTATATTAGCAATATCATCCCTATAACATATTTTTTAGAAATACTAAGAGGAATTATGATTAAAGGATCATCTTTGAAGTATTTAATAAGTCCAATCGTTTCATTATTAATCATTACTATTATTATTATTATATTTTCAATGAAAAATTTTAAAAAAACACTGGATTGATACTTTTTATTTTTAATATAATTTAAATATGTGACTACACCCAAATTACGAATTGAAGGAAAAAATCTTTTTTAATCTGTCTGCCTTAAGGTGATCATAGGGTGGATTATGATTAATAATGTCTGCGTATAAAGAAAGGGTGATGTAGCTTATGTCAGAAGGATACTTATTGTTAATCCACCCTAAAAACATAGATATTATAGCTCATATTTCGCCGAATAATCTAGCATTCAGCGAAGTATGAGATTTAACCAAGAAATATACTTTTCCTGAATACCAAGCTTATCTTCTTCTCTTTCAAACTGCTTCGTTTCTTCATCAATAAAACTCTTATCGTCATCACTTAGAATTCGAAGTGCAAATGAGTAACATACCGCATCTTCTTTTTCAATGTGTCTCTTAAGCAAATCTGCATATCCTGATGCATTTGTAATAATCGCCAACTTATTTTCTGTTGTTGGTACTTTTTCATATTGCTCAATGGCATTTTCTAATTCTCCCATATGAAATCGACCAAGATCATGTTCAACAAGCATCCCATTACGAATCAATTTTTCAGCAACAGATCCCAAGTGTTCCAGCATATATTTAAAAAGAATCTTTTCTTCTTTTGCATGGTGGTGTTTATCTGCATAATTCCTACCAAAACCCACACATTCTTTCAGTGCTTCCGTATCAATAGCCTTCCCATCCAAGATATCACAGCAGATCATTTTTAAATATTCTGTAAAGGAAATAATGTTTTTGTGCTCCTCCACTAATAAATCTATTCCGTACATCTATGCCTCCTTTCTGAGTTCAAATGCATGTTCACCAGTCTGCTGATAAGAGATTCCACTGTCTTCAAGCATACCAACAATTAAACTCTCTCTAATTGCATAATAGAAATCTACATTTCCATGGATCATTTGCCAATATGGTGCATGAATATCTATCGTTTGATTCCATATAATACTGTCCTCATCTTCATTGATAATATTGTTTACTCTGTCACATGGCATCCCATTCAGTAATAAATTATCCAGATATCCATATGTCTCTTTGACAGAGGCACCGTTTTCTACAGCATGTCTTTTTCCAAATTCATAGACAGCATCATCGATGTCCATGATTCTGTCTGGATGTTTTTCTGTTACAATCGTAATTAAAAATGCTAGACGATTTTCAACTACAGTTATTCTTTCCTGCAGCCATCCGTGGATATCATTTTCATCAATAATATCCGCTAGTTCTCCTGATTCTAATACTCCATACCTTTGATCCATCTGTGAAAGCAATTCTGCTTCATAGCCCTTTCTTTCAACAAACTCTGTAATATATTTGACCAACTCATCTTGAAATTTTATCTTGTTATATAACCAATTATGAATTGGTGCCAAAAATGCGCTCATTTCATTCCTCCTACTGATTTAATCTTGCTAATACTTCATCTATAGGTAAGCCATGTACAATACATGCATCCTCCAGCGATTCCATTTGTGAAGAAGGACAGCCCAGGCAATGCATGCCACATCCCATAAGAATTTCTGCTGCTTCTGGCTTTGCTCTTAAAATTTCTCCTAATATCATTTCTTTTGTTATCATGTTTTTATCCCTCCTGTTATTCTTTCAAATTTTTCTTTCATTTCTTGTTTACTATATAAATCATTATAATATTGTAGCTAGTACTTATCTGTTGTTATAACAACGTTATTTCATTTTTTCTAAAATCCAAGATTTTAAAAAAGCAGCATTGTTTTCAGTTGTGGACTTTGCTGCATAAACAAGTGTTACATCCCCTTGTTGCAGATAATCTGCACATTCTTTTATGAATTTTTGCTTTCCTTGATTTTCATTCAGTTCTTCTTCATATCTCTTTGCAAACTCAGCATATTTGTAGCTAATATGACCAAACCATTTTCTTAGCTCTGCAGAGGGCGCCATATCTTTTTTCCAACAATCTATCCTTGCAACTTTTTTAGAAATTCCTCTTGGCCATACACGATCCACAAGAATCCGATATCCATCTGCATCACTTACTTCTTCATAAACTCTTTTCGTTTTCAACTCATACATAGCAATTCCTCAATTGGTCCACAACACAAATATGACAAAAACCTCTGCTGAAACATTATGTGTACATGCTCTGCAATATGTTCTATTTCTACTGAAGTTCCTTTTTTCCCCAGCCAGAACAACACATCATATAATAATTCACATAATCTTTCATCAGGTTCAGTACTTATTTCTGCCAGTAATAAAATTTCTGATAAAATTGTAACTTTCTTTTCGCGTATCATCGAATAATCTTCATAGAACTCATTTATTTTATAATCGTTGTTTCGTCCACATTGCTTTTTGCAAGTCAAACATCTTGGAATGAGTAAATATTTTTCTTCCTGTATCTTCTTTATTTGTTCTCTTATCATAGAATCGGAAACATCCTGCATGATGATCATCTTTAATCCACTTATAAGAATCTCATTTGTTTTTGATGAAGGTCTGTTCTTATTTCCTTCTGCTGCTCTTCCTAAACCAACTAATGCTCCAAGCAGTATTTCTCTAAGTTCACGACTTCGAATACTTCCATTTTGGTTCATTCAAATTTCCTCCTTTGATATCATCATAATAAAAAAGGAATCCGTATTATGTTGCATACGTCACATAATACGAACTTCTTTTTTATAGAACACAAATATAGATGAATTCATTATATCGGATTGCTTAACTCCTTCATGATTCCAAAAAATATGCGCTGATATACTAACAAACTATATCGGCACACACCCATCTACCCAAGACTTTTTAGAATATGAAATGAATTTTTATAATAATCAATAAATCCCTCATCTTTCATCATATTCAATTCTCTTGTTAATGCACTTCGATCCGCACAAAGATATTCTGCAAGCTGTACACGCCCCAGCGGAACTTCAAAATAGGGACTATTCTGCTTTCCTGCTTCCTGTAATAAATAGGTCGAAATCTTTTCTCTCAAAGTTTTTTTTGAAATAATATCTACTTTATCCATAAGTGCAACATTTTTAGATGCAATCAGCATTACCATATTCTCGATTAATCTATGATGAAATTTGCAAGCCATAGAGCAGGAATGCATAACACGGCTGAAGGGTAAAAACATAATCTTTGCATCTGCTGCCGCCAAAAAAGATACTGTTGCATTTTGATTTACTCCACATGAAAAAGTCTCACCAAATAATTCCCCCGATTTCATTGAAACTAATAATGTTTTATTTCCCCATAAATCATCACGAATCATATGTACTTTTCCTTCCAGAATAATGCCTACTGCATCGATATCATCTTCACATAAATAAATATACTGTTCTTTTTTGTATTCCTTTATATATGATCCAAGGCAAGTTAGCATTGATTTCATTTCGTTCTGATCAATACCGTAAAACATTGGCATATGTTGTAATTCTGGAATATACTCTTCACACATTTTCTGCATGTCAGGTACCTCCTGAGTTCATTTGTAAGTTTATTTTAACATGTATGATATGAATATAAAATAAGTGTACATAATTGAATATCCTTATGTACACTTATTTATGTGATTCATTATTCCAATGTTAGCAATAATGCCATTTTAAAATTCTGATCTGCCTTAATATAATGAGCTCCATTTTTCGCAAATTTAAAGTTTTCACCAGCATGAATTCTATATTCTTTTCCTTCATATCCAATGATTCCTTCACCATCCAATGCGAAGATAAGTGCCTCTCCTGGTGCAGCATGCTCTGAAAGACCGGTTCCTTCTGTAAAACTCATTACAACAAATTTCAACTTTTCCTCATTAATCAAATCCATATTGATTACTTTTCCTTCCTGATAAGGCAGGAAATTTTTTAATGCAAACACTTCCTTGTCTTTTAATATTTCATTCATCTTTGTATCCTCCTTAAGTGTAATTTCTGTATAAATACAACCTGTTTTTGTTGAAACTCCAATGGTTTTATTTATTGGTGTGATATAAGTTTTACCTTTCCCTATCCCTATTTTTTTATCATCTGCAAGTTCAATTATCATACTTCCTTCCATAACAATCCAGATTTTGGAATAGCGATACGTTTCGGCACTAATATCTGTTCCTTCCGCCATAGAAAAATGAGAAACATAATATCCATTTTCTTTACTGACTAATTTAGAAACTGTGCACCCTGGTACAAAAGCATTATCTTTAGCTATTGAAAATACAACCCCTGATTTTTCATTCATTAATAATATTCACTCCATTCTTTCTTTTTAATTCTTCCCGCACAACTTCTAAATCTTATCCTCCTGTTAACCTTTGTATATACCCTTTTAACAGAATTTCTTTCTCATTTAATTGAGCCGTAACGATAGCTGGCTCACTGTTTTTATCAGTATACTCCATATCATCAGGCTCATGCAACATCTGAAATCCATTTTGTTTCAATACCTCTACAATTTTCTTCATTGGTATTTCCTTAGTCGCTGCACCTTTTGGTATTGTCATAATCCTTCCCATTGACTGTAATGCCAGTGGTTTCATAATATCCTTGAACCCTAGATTTGCCATAATCTGTTTTAATTCTGGATAACTTTTGCATAGCTCTGCCATATTTTTATTTAAATATATAACTTTTTCCATATTGGACACCTCCATATTCAATCATTTATTTGACTTGATAAGTATATTATGTCATAATACTTGCAACACATATGTTGTTATACCAACGTCGGAGGTAAAATATGAATATTAAATCCAATTTTTTATCAACAACTCCACTTTTTAAGGAAATTACTGAAACAGAAATAACAAAAATACTGCCCTGTTTACTGGGAGAAGAAAAAACATATGAAAAAGGAGAATTTATCTATCGGACTGGAGATCACATTCATTCTATAGGGATTCTGCTTTCTGGTAAAATTTCAATTGAAAATGATGACTTATGGGGCAACAAAACAATTCTTAATATGATAACTCCAGGGAATGTATTTGCAGAAAGTTATGCCTGCATTCCTGGAGAACAACTTATGGTTAATATAGTATCTATTAGCAAATCACAGATTCTATATCTGGACATGGTTCATTTGCTTCAAACATGTAATAACAACTGTTCTTATCATAACAAACTTATTCGCAACCTTTTAACTATATCGGCCCAGAAAAATCTGAATCTTTCCAGAAGAAGTTTCCATACAGCAGCAAAAACAATTCGTGAGCGTCTCTTATCATACCTTTCCTATGAAGCTGCTATTCACAGCAGTTATGAATTTGATATACCATTTAATAGACAGCAACTGGCAGATTATCTTAATCTTAATCGCAGCGCCTTATCCAATGAACTAAGTAAAATGTCCCGCGATGGCTTCCTTACTGTTCATCATAACCATTTTGTTTTGGCTCAAAACAGAATAGAGAAATTTGAATGATAAAACATTAACCTTTTCTATCATTACTAATAATTTATTTTTTAACTTCTAATTTATTACAGTTTATAAACAAGATGAATGTTAACCCATAAATTTAGCAATGTCAGCACTAACTTCTCCTGCGTTTTATATTTTCCATGACAGTTGGGTATAATGTAAAATCGGTATGTGGTAAGAATTTAGCTGCAGACATTTTTGATAGAAAATCTTTTGCCTCTCCCAGCTGCAGATAAACTATATTGTTAACTATACTTTCCACTGATAATAATTCTTCAGTATCTTTTAGCAACCTGCAAGCTCCTTTAAGTGAACCATTGCCTACTTGAACAAACCGTTCTCTAGGTAGATCCGGATATAAGCCAATAGTAATTGCAGCTTCTAAATTAATATAAGTACCAAAAGCTCCTGCTGTATATATCTGCTTTATATCTTGAGGTCCAATTCCTAATTCGTCTAATAAAAATTCTACCATGGTGTTCGCCGCAGCTTTTGTGTCCATAAAACTTAAAATATCTGTTTGGCTGAATAAAAGTTCTTCACCGGAACTGGACTCATTTTTCCATGCATATACTACTACATATTCTTCTTCTCTTAAAACAATACGCTCTGATCTGCCAGGAACAAATCTACCGGAGTGATCAATCCAACCTTCAAGAAGCATCTCAGATAGAAGATCAACAATTCCTGAACCGCATATACCTATTGGTCTTGCATTCTGTATAGTGGTAATGATCACCTCATTATTAACAATTCTAACCGAATCCACAGCTCCCCTACTAGCTTTCATCCCTTGTTTGCTTATACCGCCTTCAAGAGCTGGCCCCGCAGCTCCTGCCACACCAAGCATAAATTCATTATTTCCCAAAATCATTTCACCATTTGTCCCAATATCCATATACAAACACAATTCACTTCCTTTATGAAGCTGAGTAGTTAAAAGTCCGCTGATGATGTCACCACCAATATAATTAGCTGCAGAAGGAAAGCAATAAACCAATCCACTAAAAGGTAGTCCAATATCTCTCCCTGAAACAAAGTCACATCTGTTAAAAGAGGGAGTATATGGTGTATAGAATATAAACCACGGATCAATGCCAAACAGGAAATGGATCATTGTTGTATTTCCACCAATAACTAAAGCTCCACATTCTGATGGGGAAATTCCTGTCAAGGAATGAATCTTATCCATAAGTTCTATAAAATTATTCAGTGTAGCTTGCTGGATTTCCTTTAAATGTTCTTCATTATCCTTGGCATAAAAGATTCTGCTGAGTATATCTGTGCCATAGGTTACTTGATGATTTACTATGCTTTCTTCACATAGTACATTTCCAGAGTTTAAATCAACTAATTGCATAACGACAGTTGTGCTTCCAAGATCCGCCGCATAAGCAAAATTCTTATCTGTAGTATTTCCAGTTTCTATTATGATAATTTCCCAGTAATAACCATTTTGAACCATTGTAACAGTTAGTTTCCAGTCAAAATTTCTTAACAGTTTGTAATAAGTTTTTAATGTAGAAATAGAAATATATACATTCCCGTATTTGGGTTTTAATGCCTTCACAATTCTATCCTTATCAGCCACTGTATCGCCAACCTCTGGTGATTTCAATTCAAGGTATTCTTTTTTACATATTGGTTTCATTATTATCATTCTCCTTAATTTTGTTGATTTTACCCTGGACGCATATTCTGTTACAATATTAGATTAAAATACATTAATGGATTCTGGGTTGTAAATCCTCAAAAACACCCTCATGTGTTTACACTATCTATTTTTTGGTACTTATATTAGTTTTACTGACTGAATAAAATTTATTACAGAATATATTAATTCATATAAAAGGAGCTCCTTAAAATACATATATACACTTTAGGAGCTTCTTTTATATTTAATATTAATTTTAAAAAACAAGTATTAAAATTGCTGTATCCTATCCCGACATCTTTAATAATATCTGTTACATCCTGCCACTTATTTAAAGAATAAATGTGAAGTCCATCTATTCCGGCATTTATAAATTTAAAAATTTGTTTTGCTGAATACTCTTTACCTGCTTTTTTAAAGTCCTCTGGATTACCTCCATATCTGGCAATTATCTCTGCTAAATCTCTAGGTATAGAACTACCGTTGGATACAGCCATTCGAATAGTAGGATCTTTAGATAGTATAGGCATAACACCTACATCTATTGGCATTGATACTCCAGCTCTTCGAATCTTTTCTACCCACCAACAATATTGATCAACATAATAACACAATTGAGTCATAATATAATCTGCTCCTGAATCTTGTTTGATGCGCAAATGAGTAATATCTTCATCGAAAGAATATAATCTACTCCCATCCAAGTATCTTTGCAGCTCCTGTTTTATCTTTTCTTTCGTATTTCCAATACAGGTATAGTGGGTAACAGGAATCGATTTTCCACTATCCTTAATGGCCTTGGAAATCTCCATATTTCAACCTGCATTCGTCCCCCCAGCACCATAAGTACAGCTAACAAAATCTGGATTAAACTCATAGATATGTTTATTAATGGCGAAGAATTCAATACATCTTACCTATATAAATAGTATAAATATATTAGTTATAAAAGTATGTAACTTACGTTACTGTTTATTAAATATTACAAGAATATTGCCTGCCAATAAGAGAAAGTTCAAAAGATTTTTCCTATTATTTTAGACATAAATAAGCCTATTAATAAGTACAAATTAAATGGTAACATAATTGTCCACCCGAATTGTTTAGTGTTTTATGACAGTCAAAAGCATTTTGAATCTTTCACGAGCTTCAAATCCATAAAGTATCTGCACAATAGTTCTACTTATAACCTAGCCTTCTTGATATGATATTAATTCCTGTAAATTAAGTACTGTTGGCTCTACCCCTTACAGAAAAAATTTCGGAAATTTAATTATCATTGGGTTATTTTTAGAATTATTTTTTTATAAAAGTAAAAAAGCTGAAAGATAAAAATTGCTTTCAACTTTTTTGCTTTCAATGTCTAGCTTACATAACACTCTATTACTCTAAAGTCATATTATGATCTAAATATTCATCTCTACAAACAGACATACAATCACAATACTCTAAATTATCTTTATAACTACTGTAAGGACTATTGATATTACTATTTATTTTATAAAAGGGAGTTCTTGTAATATGTATACCCAAAACTTTATTTCCAGCTCCAGCCATTAAGGGAATAGCATTATTATTACGAGTCCACCCTTGAGCAGAACTTATATCTACATTTCTTAAAACTAATCTTAGCATTGAAATAACCCGTACTGCTTCAATATCCGAACATGGTTTACAATTTTTCATATCAGTACCTTCAAAAGGATAAAATTTACTTACATAAACACTGTCAAGATGTTTGTACTTTTTGATATAAAAAATAAAATCTACATAATCTTCATATTTGCTTTCTTCTGGGCTTAATCCTGCTAGAATTCCTGTTCCCAATTTTAAACCTGCTTGTCCTATTAATTCAGCAAATTTTTTCTTTTCAGTTAGATTATCCCCTGGTTTCATTTTTTTAAACAGATCTTCATTTATAGTTTCAAAAACAGCACTAACCTTTTTTACTCCCAAATTTCTAAGTTCTTCAAGAGTTTTTAGAGACATTGCTGCACCACAATTTACATCAATAGTTACATCTTCATACCCTGCATTTCTTATAGCCTTTACAATATTTAAAACATCTTTTCCTTCACTGCCTAACGTAGTACCTCCACTAAGATGAAATTCTTTAATACCATGTTTAACTATATAGCCAACAGCTTTAATGATTTCATCTACAGTAAGTTGCTGCTGTGTTTTGTTTCTCCAATACGGACAATACCTACATAGTGGCTTAAGGTTGCACTTCAATACCCTTGCAATACCTGCACTCCATTTAAATGTATCACCTTTTACTTTATTTCTTACATATCTTGCAGTTTTAAATAATTTTTGAGCATTATTTTCATCTTCTGTTTCCTTAAAAACAAACAGAGCTTCTTCTCTATTAATTGACTCGTATTTGCTCTTTTCTAAAACTTTATCCAATTTATCCATTATAAATATGCTCCTTTTTAATTATTTTTGTAATTCAGCAAGTTGATCTTTGGTAATATTATATTTAAAGAATTTCAAATAAAATGTTTTCATTTCTTCATTAAATTTCTCATTATATTTCTGATCATCTTTATGATTTATCACATTATTACACCAAAGCAATGATGATAATGCTGTTACTCCATCCATTTGTGCATATTTAAGTTGTACATAAACCTTACCATTTTTCACCGCATTTATTTTTTTCCATGCATTATCATTCATTATCTCATCTTTCTGCTTTTGATTTTGAAGGATAATTATATCTGGATTCCATAAAATAACTTGTTCCATTGAAACTGCAGCATTTTCATTTGTTTGATTTTCAATTAGTTCATCCGAAACATTATTTCCACCAGCAGTATCAACAATGGACGCCATAATAGTTTTAGATTCAACAGTCTGCAAAATACCCCCACTTCCAGCATAATAAACTTTAGGTCTATCTTTAACCTGCTTTTTCTCATTTTCCTTGCTAACCTCAGTAATAGTTTGTTTCCAATAATCTGCTAAATTATTTGCTTCTTTTTCATTGTCTAAGACCTTGCCAAGAATGCGAAATGACTTTTCATAATCATTCAAACTATCTTTTGACAATACTAAAATTGGAACATTTAACTGTTGTTTTAATTTTTTTAAATTAGGATCCTTGCTAATGGTAATGAGTATATCTGGATTTAATTTAGTAACTTGTTCTGGATCAACACCTTGAAAAAAAGCATTGGTAACAGGAAGTTTTTTTAATTTATTCATATCTTCAGAACTAAAGGCATTAGTTCCACCTTCAGATAAATATCTGGATTTAAATACTTTATCTACATTTTTTAATTTTGAAGGGGCTAATGACCAAGTCATTTGAGTAAATATAGGATGTATGGACACTACATTATTGATTTTCTTATTGATACTTATTTTGTTTCCTGAAAAATCGGTAACTTGAACTTTATCACCATTTGTTGAACTTTGAGAACTAGTCTTAGTTTGACACCCTGAAAAAATACCTGTTATAATGGCGAAAATAGCAAATACTGCAAAAATGCCTATGCTTTTCCTGAATTCTTTAATTTTCATATTCAATACCTCTCTATAATATATTTTCTATCTCGCTGTTCAATCAATATTTGAATTAAATATCACAGTTTTTTCTGCATACTTTCCATAAAAATGATATCCCGATCCCGCTTCTTCTAAAATATCCAGTAGCCCGTTAGGTTCAGTTACAGTAATTCCCCCTAAAGCCACAACTCCCCTTTTAAAAAAAGCTTCAGGATATAAACTTGCAGTTGGTCCTACTATAATTGCTTTTGCTCCTTCTTTCTTTTTGGACAATATTTCATCTAAAGTATCATTTATTAAAGTAGTACCTGTAATCAAAAGATAATCTGCCTTCGAAATTGCATCTTCAGTCTTTTCAGGTTTAACATAATGAGACATTTCTTCATCTTTTAATGTTCTGGGATCCAACTCTAATATTCCATATGAGTTTCTATTTTTCTTTAACATTTTTATATAAGGTAAAAGAGCTCCAACTACAACAGTATATGCATCGTTAGGTATAGTAATATAATCAAGTGGGTCTGCATCTATTACATATTTATAATCCTTATATAAATTTTTTTGTCTGCATGTTTCAGATAGTGCATTTAATACAGCAATACCCACTGCTTTTTTTAATGGATTTTGTGAAAATATATCTTCCGTAAACGATAAAACATTTTTCCCCCTCATTTTACCTGAGTTTGGCATAGCTTTAGCCGAGCTTGGGCAGCATACTGCCTGAGGTATCATCTTAACAGGAGTATAGCACAATCCTCCTGTACCATTGCTTAGTTTTATTCCGGTAAAAAATATTCCTATTACTACCCTATCTACAGTTAACTTTTCTATTGATTCTCCAAGCATAAATTTAACTGAATCATAAGTTTCTTTCAATAACACTGCCTTTTCATGCTCAATATCATTCATCATGTATATCACCCACCTAAAATTTAAATTAAATATTATACGATACTTGAACTTTTTTTATTATCTTTTAAAAGTATTACCGTTGATATATAAGGACGTAGATCTACCGATGTTCCTCCTTCAGCAACTATTTGTTTTGATTTAGCTGAATCAATTACCACATTTCCAACTAGTGCATTAATCCCATAGTTAAATAGCACTGGAGCCAGCGGTGTACTCGGTCCTAGCAGTATTGTAAAAGATTTACTACAAAGCTCTAAAATACGCGGTAAAGTTTTATTTTCCAAAGTTGATGCAGTAATGAACACAAAGTCCTGTTTGGGTAAAACATATTCACAGGCAGAGTCAGGATAATCACCATGCTGCTGTATTCGTTCCAAAATAGATAACTTACAAAACTCTGACATCTTTTCAATCCCTGGGAAATGTCCAATAACAGCTACTTTTTTACCTTTCAACATTTTATTAAAATAATCAAATCCATTTATATATTTTTGCTTAACCAAGGGCTGATTCGTAATATTCTCCACATTTTTCTTAGTATTAATTACTGAGTTAATTGCGGAAAGGCCAATTGCTGCTTCAAAGTAATTCCATGACTTCACACACTCTGCAAGTTCTCTAACCGACATTCCAATAATTTTTCCCGATAATGTAACCTTATGTTCTCCTTCTAGTGGTGTCATTGCCAATCCAATGCCACCCGATTTTACCAATGTCCAATGCAAACCAATTAAACATTCATCTACCACTGAATTTTGTGATACTAAAGCTAAAAGCTCATCATAAATTTCCCACAAATCTTTCATCTCCCATTTTCTATTTTCCCTAATTTTCTGTCTTTTTTATTAAAATCAGTTAGCAGGCGGCATATGATTTAATATCCTATTTGCTTGATCATCTGTTAAATTATAATTATAAAATTCTGAATAATAATTTTTAATCTCTTTAATCATATTTAAATCCTTAAACAAATCTGGATGAAGAGTCTTTGCTATAAATTCCATAAGCAACGGTCCTTCACTACTGTAATCCCAATAAAACACACCTTCTGGATTTACAAAAACTTTTCCGTTTTTTACGGCTTTTATATTACTCCATCGAGGATCTTTTATTATCAAACCGGTATTATCTACACGTCCCATAAAAATAACGTCTGGATTCCAAACAGATACTTGTTCCATAGTAACAGTATCCATAATTTCTTTAGATGTATCCTTTGTAACCAAATCTCCACCTGCCATTTTTACGAACCATTCAGTATAGGAATTTCTTCCATGTACAGTCAAAGCATCTGGCCCTCTTACATAGTAAACCTTAGGTATTTCACTAGATTTAAGTTTTTGAGTACGTGAAGTTACGTATTTTACTTTTTCGTCAAAGTATTTACACCACTTATCTGCCTTTTTCTTAGCTTCTGATCCTAATGCATTACCATATACCTGTACTTCTCGTTTCTCAAAACTTACAAATTCATTAATATTAGTAGGATTCTTTGACGATTCTTGCGTTACTAAAACAGGTATTTTAGATGAAGTCATTTTATTAAGAGGCTGAGTGTAGTCCCAAAAAAAGGCTACTTGAATTTTTTTTGCGAGTAAATCTTCGATATTGGGATTCTTAAATGAATTTGTAAATGTCACATTTTTTAGTACTGGAGCCACTACTTTTGCCCATTTTGATGAAACCGGCATTGAAATAGATATTTTATCAGCTTGTCCCAGCATAATCATCTTTTCATAGCTGGGTCCCACAAGAGCAGCTACCTTAGTAATATTGCCTGGTATTGTTACAGTTCTTCCAGACAGATCTGTCACCTTTTTATTATTCGTTGTTTCAACCTTATTATTTTTTTCAATTGTACTGCTGGAACACCCTATAAATAATGTCACGACAAATAGATTTATTAAAACAAGTATTATAAGTTTCCTGATACTTCTAAAACCCTTCATGTAATTCATTTGTCAACTTTCTCCTTTATAAATTTAAAATATATTTGACTTATAGCTTTATAGTTGAATGAAAACGATATCACAAGCTAGTGCCTATCCTACACAAAGAACAATTTTTGACCATAGTAAGCATTTCAAAATGAGACAGCGTAAGTACCCTATGGGACTTTACAAATACATCACCTCTCCTTATTTTTGTTTTTCATTACTTATTATCCCTCCATTTCTATCATAATTTACGTAAGCATTTTATAATGTAAAAACACCCAGACATTTTATAGCCCAGGCGCTCGGCTCTGTCTTAACTTAATATTACACTACCTGTGATTAATTCCTATTTCATCAGTTATGTAATAACATTTTTTTCAATTTAAACATACTTATATTATATTACATTTTTATTAAGTTTTCAACGTAACGTAACATAACATAATAAAAATTTGCATTGTGTCATGTTATACTACGTTTTATGTTGTGTCAAAAACTGCTGTAAAAACTCTTTCTAACTACTTCCGTTTATGATTATACAAATAATAAATATGTATGGGGAGTGCATATAGTTGTTTTCTTGTAGTCTAATGGATGCCTTAAAGTATCTGTTTGCTTTCGAATATGGATTTCAAAGCAAAAATATGAAGATTATCACACAAAGCTTGAACTAGCAATAGATATGATAACCTTCGCTCACAAATTTGGTTTACAGGTTGAATACATCACATTCAATACCTAGATTACTTTATGCCCTTTTATTGCTAAAATTAATATATAAAAAATGTTTATATATTTTTTATCTTTAGTTCACTGCTTTTATAACCTTAGCTACAATCTCTTTACTATAAGTTTGCTAATTTTTTAAACCTTTCTGGAGGCATATTAACAATAATTTTTGCTAATACTTTTGCGTATCTAAGTTGTAATTCATCTTTTAGTTCATCAGTTTCTGGATAACTCACAGTAACAGATTTAATTTTGTTTTTCAGCTTAATCGCCTCCTAGTTTATTCTTATGAAAGCTACTGATTGTCCTATTTTAAATTTTTAAAAGATATGATTTAGTTTTTAGCCTTTGAATTGATATTTTAAGACTAGAAATGATTTGTTTAGAACATTTTGTTCGATTCTTATAAAAAATATGAACAATATGTTATAATTTTATTAGAAGTGGTGAACATGTTATTCGGAAATATGTTAAAAATGCTACGTGAAGAAAGTGACAAGATACTAGAAAAATGTAATGACCTTTTAGAAGATTATATAAAAAGCCATAAAAATGATGATAAAAATAAAATCAGATTCAAAGGTTTATATATACTACACTCATAATAAAGAAACTGTTTGAATACGGGCTTATTGGTGAGGACGGAGAAATAGCTGATTCATATGTAGAAATGATAAAGGCATCTTTAAAAACTGATAGCAAGCTCTTAAATAAGGGCAATAAATAATTTTTAGTCCTTATTTTACGCTGTTTATAATTAATTGTAATTTTAATAATCATATATTAAAAGGGAAAATAATATGTATAAAAGAAAATGCAAGAATATCACACATCTTTACTAAAGTAAATTGAAAAGTTTAAAAATGAATCTCTTGAAACTAAAAAGGAAGGCCTAGGAAAGATCAATAATGAGATCAATAATTCAGAAGAAAAATTATCATCACAAATTCAAAAACTCAGCCTTCTTTAAATATAATTTCATGATATAATGTTAATTAACTTAGAGTATAATTAATAGATAGAAGAGACGAAAGAATCTATTATAATGAATAATGAAGAAAAAATATTAAATATACTGAGTAATCTTACAAATAAGGTTGACTCAATAGATAATAAATCTAATTCAATGCAATCTCAACTTGATGCTCTTAAATCTCAAACATCAGAAAACACTCAAATTCTTAAAGCTCTTGAACATAATTCAGAAGTACATAAAGCTGAAATAGACAATTTAACTCATACCGTTACTGAGATATCTGGTGATGTAAAATCAATTAAATCTGCTGTAACTAAAGGCCAAAAGGCTTATGATTACCTTGAGAATTTCAATAAGTTCTCTTCATCTGAAAATCAATAAATAGGATAAAATATTTTACCTTAAAGGAGAATAATTATGGAAAATGATAAAATATTTGAACTCATGACTAAAATGTACGCTGAAATGCAAAATGGATTTGAAAGTGTTAATAAAGAAATCGGTGATTTAGATAAAAAAGTTGATAAGAATACTCTAATGCTTGAAAATCAAGAGAAAAACATACAATTGTTATCTGAAGGTCATAAAAATCTATCAGAACAAATGGATCGTAAATTTGAAGAAGTAAATAAGACTATAGATAGGAATTACTCTCTCCATGACAGAGCTATTAAAGATATTTCACAAACATCAAGTAAAGGTGAAAAAGCTTATGATTTTATAAAAGAACTCTCTAATAAAAACTTTGGCAACTGATCTGTGTTTTAAACATATAAGATATTTTCTTATATGTTTTTTAGTTTTGCATATATCAAAACTTCTATTCAAGGAGGTACACATCATATGAAAATAGCGATATACTCAAGGAAATCGAAATTTACTGGCAAAGGTGATAGTGTAGAGAACCAAGTACAAATGTGCCGGGAATATTGTAATAGGCTTTATAACGAAACTATAGAATTTATAATATACGAAGATGAAGGATTTAGTGGTGGAAATACAAATAGGCCTAAATTTCAAGAATTAATAAAGGATGCTTTAAATAAAAAATTCGATGCTTTAATATGCTATAGATTAGATAGAATTTCTCGTAATGTTGCTGACTTTTCTGCTACACTAGAATTACTTCAAAAACATGACATTGCCTTTGTAAGTATAAAAGAACAATTTGACACTTCTACCCCAATGGGAAAAGCCATGGTATACATAGCAAGTGTATTTGCACAATTAGAAAGAGAAACTATTGCAGAAAGAGTTCGTGACAACATGCTGGAACTTGCAAAAAGTGGGCGCTGGTTAGGCGGCCAAACTCCACTAGGATTTAAATCAGAAGAAATAGTTTATCTGGATCAGGACTTTAAAGAACGTAAAATGTATAAGCTAACCCCTGTTTCAGATGAAATGGAAACCGTAAAATTAATATATGATAAATACTTAGAATTAAAATCTCTAAGTCAAGTCACTAAATATCTAAATCAAAACTCTATTAAGACTAAAACTGGCAAAGATATTTGGAATAAAAGTGGCGTTCAAGACATACTTGTAAATCCTGTTTACGTTAAAGCTAACAAGAATGTTATTGCTTATTTGAATGATCTAGGAATGACTGTAGTTGGAAGCCCTGATAGTAAACATGGTATTCTAACCTATAATAAAAAACGTGGTAGGACTACATATAGAGACATTGGAGAATGGGTTGCAGCTATTGCCAGACATGAAGGTATAATAAGCTCTAAAGATTGGCTGGTAGTTCAAAAACTGCTTCAGGAAAATAAAGAAAAGGCTCCTAGACTTGGAAAAACCAATAATGCCCTACTTACAGGAATTCTTAAATGTGCAAAATGCGGCAGCAACATGAAAGTTATACATGGTAAAAATAAATCAGGTAAGGTATTTTATTATAAATGCACATTAAAAGACTCTAGTGGAGGCACTAGATGCAATAATGGCAATGTAAGAACTGACCAAGTAGAGAAAATTTTAAAGGAAAAATTAAAGGAATATTCCCTTAATAAAGGGCTGCTTAGAAAACAAATAGAAGA
>DAIMMR010000239.1:0-6033 GCA_036720575.1 Clostridium sp. | reverse complement strand
TGCTTATATCAACTATGCTATTATACCATATATTTATAAACATTCCTATATGATGTGAGCATTGCCTTCCTTTACTGCCTAAATTATAAAACTCAATATTGATATTTTATATAATTGCGCCATAAAATTCAACTAATATTTTGGTATACATACAATAATTTATTGTAAAAGTTAAATTCATAGTTTTACTATATATATTCCTTATTATTGGGAATTAAAATTCGTATTATAATTATATACCAAAAATCTCAAACTTTATAGTTTTTTTTAATTTTTACAAGCACTTTTCAATATAATCTTTAGATTCCTTTAATTCATCATAGTTTTTATAATTGTCACCGTACACTTCAATTATACCAACCTTATTATAATTTACTTCCCGCAGCTTACAAAATAACTTCTTATAATTTATATCACCTTTACCTGGAAGCAAACATGAACTTATTGAATTTCTATCGTTTATATGTAAATTTTCTATAGCTCCCGACATAATATCTATATATTCTTCAGGTAACCTTCCGGCTCTATAGGCTTGCTTTATGTCAAGTGTAAAGTATAGGGAATTCTCATATTTTTCTCTAAGTGTATATAAAAAATCAATATCTCCTGACATACACCAAAACACATTTTCCTGACATAACTTTATGCCTTCTTCTCCTGCTGTATATAATAATTTATCATAAACATCAAAAACCAGGTCATAGTTAATTACATTATAGAGTTTTTTATGCTTCATTCCGTGAAACGTATAGCACTTAGCTCCAACTTTTCTTGCTAGTTTACATACTTGTTTAAACTGTAAAAATGCGTCATTCCTTCTCCTCTTATATTCATCAAATAAATTAGGTTCAAAAGAAGAAGAAAAAGCATGAACAGAATTTATAGTAAAATTGTTCTTTAATTTCTGTTCTAAAAGTATGTCTCCAAAATTTTCACTATATTCACTGATACTGTTTAAAAATATCTCTCCTAAATTAAATCCTAAATTTTTCATCAAAGCTATACTATTTTCCGTATTTACATTTGGGTAAAAGCTAGCTGATGACAATCCTATATCCATAATTCCTCCAAAACTATCATATACTTCCATTGCAAAAATAACCAGTAGAAAGCTGCACCTTCTACTGGGTAACGGAACCTGATGCCGTTAAGTAAACAGTTTTACCATCTACAATGGCCGTAAGTCCCTTTTCATTTATTCCCTGGAACTTTATATCTTCACCTTCTATATTCTGAACCATAACATGATTTTTATTCTGCAAGCCTTCTATCCATACGTATTTCGCAGTTTTCCCAATCCATGGAAGTTGACTTACATAGGCAATATTATTGTCGTCTATAAATTTAGGTGAAGAACACCATACATATCCTGGATTATTAGTTAATTGAGAATCTTTTGCTATTACAGTTCCTGTCGTAGATACATACTGTGGATTTGTTATATCCTGTTTATTCCCATTTGCATCCACTAACAATATAGTCTGAGATTTATCATCAAACAAAAGTGCATTCTTACCTGATGGGCTTACATCATATGTACCGCTGCTATCTGCCTTAAATACTTTGTCATTACCCTTAACTTGATATATTAAACTTACATCTTTTCCACTACTCAATTTTATTTTATATGAATTCTGACTTGCTTCATCCTTAGACTTAGTTTGAGTATTGGGTTGAGATGATTTTTGACTATCCGTATTATTCTTTGTCTGTTTGTTTTCAGAAACAATATTGTTCTTTACCTTACTTGTTTCCTTTACTACATCTCTAAATGCTCCCCTTATGTAAACTACAACTAGCACTACTACCATCAGACATGCTGCAACAAGTATAACTTTATTTCTCTTATGCCGCTGCATTTTCTTTTCATATTCTTTGCTAAAAATACTTGGTTTACCCACTAAAAAACTCCTCCTATACTTAGTATTAATAACTATGGGAAGTGAAATATCACCCATTATAAAAAGTGGTGATTCCCTGATTAATATTCCCAAAGGATTATCCATTATATAAAATTATACGCAATGAAAAATCATTATAATCCTTCATGTATATAATAAATAATATTGTAGGAATTCATTACTTATTATACCTCAAAAAGTTTATAAATAGTAATAATTTTTTGTAAAACTCCATAAAATTGTGAAAGGCAAATTTAAGCTATTTACTTAAATAAGCCTATTCCTAAAAACACAGTTAATGTGCTATAGAAATAGGCTTATTTAAGTAATAAATTCACAATTCACAATTAAAGACGATTTTCTGTTGTCACAGAAAATCTAAAAATTTAATGTTCATACTACTTAGATTTTAGATCTTTCATAGCATTAGTGAAGAAAAGCCTGCCAAAATTGTGCATTGTGAACTATGAATTGTGAATTAATTTAGGTTCTATTATTTTTAAGCTGCGAAAGTTTAGTTAATTCCCTTTTCATATTTATTTGAATACTCTACTTCCAGGCTTTACATATTCTTGTCCTCGCTTACACATAGGACAATTTTCCTTATCATAAGTATTTATATTAAGTTTTACCGCACTATAAATTGGGTATTCTATTTTGACACCTTCTGCTCTTCTGTCTACTATGCAGCATATACCTACAACCTCTCCACCTAATTTCTCAATTACCTTAGCAACCTCTAAAGAGGATTTTCCTGTAGTTACTACATCTTCCGAAATTATAATTTTTTCTCCCTCTTTTATTTCAAATCCTCTTCTTATAGTCATATTTCCATTTTGCCTTTCAGCAAATATTCCTGGTTTACCTGTTTGCCTTGCAAGTTCATAGGAAACTAATATTCCCCCCATTGCAGGTCCAACTATTTTATCATATTCTACATTCCTTAGTTTGTCTGAAATAACTGCTATTACATCTTTTGCCTTGTCAGGATACTGTAAAAGTTTTGCGCACTGACAATATCTGTCACTGTGTTTTCCTGAAGAAAGTAAAAAATGTCCTTCTAAAAGTGCTCCTACTTCTTTCAACGTATTTACTACTAAATTATCCATAGCTATCCTCCTAAATTATTCCTCTTATTTCACTTAAATCTTTTATATTTTCATCTTTCATATATTTCTCTATACCATCTATTATATCTAAACATATATCTGGTTTTATAAAGTTTGCAGTGCCTACCTGAATTGCATAAGCTCCTGCCATTATAAATTCTATCGCATCTTGAAAGCTTACTATTCCACCTATTCCAACTACAGGAACTTTTACAGCTTTTGAAACTTCATATACCATTCTTAATGCAATAGGCTTTATTGCCGGACCCGACAATCCGGCAGTTATATTATCAAATACTGCCTTCCTGTTTTTAATATCTACAGCCATAGCCTTAAATGTATTTACAAGGGATAAGCTATCCGCTCCTGCTTCGCAGCACTTATAGGCCATATCTACGATATCTTCAGCATTAGGAGATAATTTCACCATAAGTGGTTTTTTGCAGACTTTCCTTACAACACTTACTATTTCATAAGCTATCTTTGATTTTATTCCAAAAGCCATACCACCACTTTTTACATTAGGGCAAGATATGTTCAGTTCTATAATGTCTACATCCGAGCTACTTAGCTTCTCCACGGATTCAACATAATCATCTATAGTACTTCCACCTATGTTAGCTATAACAACTGTATCAAATTTTTTCATTTTAGGAAGTTCAAAATTTATAAAATGTTCTACTCCTGGATTTTGAAGTCCCACACTATTTAATATACCTGATTTAGTTTCATAGCTTCTTATGCCGTCATTTCCTTCTTTTCTTTTTAATGTAAGACCCTTAGAGCATATTCCTCCCAATTTTGATACATCATAAATTTGATTATATTCTTCACCAAATCCAAAAGTTCCAGATGCTCCGATTACAGGATTTTTAAAATTCACACCGCATATATCTATCAATTGGTTAAACTTCCTTTCCCATTTTATCCGATCGCTACCATTGCTAACACCCCCATCGCACACAGCGAAAGCGACTATCACCAAATCAAAGATTTGGGATATCTGCTTTTCTTCAAAGCGGGGGATAAGCACTGCTACGCGCCTGGATAAGTTCTTCTAAGGTTCAGATGGAGAAAAGGTATTCCTTATAAGCAAACTCCACCTGAACCTAAGAATCTCTTGATATTTAGGCATTTGAAAAAAAATAGTCCAGCATACTGACTAGTTATTTCTTTAAAAATGCCTTAAGCATTACAGTACTATATCGCTTCCTAAGAAAACCGGTCCATCTTTACATGCCCGTTTATTACCTTTAATGGTACTGCAAGTACATACAAGGCAAGCTCCTACTCCACAGGCCATATGATTTTCCATTGAAACATATACCGTTACCTGCTTTTCCTTGCACATATTTATTACTTTTTTCATCATAACTTCCGGTCCACAGCATAATACAGTATCATAGAGTTCAGGCCTAAATTCATCAGTTACATAGCCCTTTGTACCCTGGCTTCCCGTTTCTGTAGAAATGTGTATGTCATCTACAAAAGGTTTAAATTTATCTATAGAATACACACTATCTCTAAAACCAGCATAAAGATCTAATTTACAATTCTCATGTTGTTTTCTTATGCTTTGAGCAAGATAAAACATTGGGGCAATTCCTATACCTCCTGCAATAATAGCAGTTTTTGTTTTCAAATCCTCTATATCAAATCCATTTCCCAAAGGCCCTAAAAGTTTTATTTCATCGCCAGTTTTCAATTTGCTTAACTTTTCAGTACCTTCCCCTACTACTTGATATAAGAAAACTATTTTATTTGTATCTAAATAATGTATACTTATAGGTCTTGAAAGCAGCGGTTCTAGTTTCCAACATCTCAGCATATAAAACTGACCTGGTTTGCCCTTAAATTTTCCCTGAATTTCAAGTTTATAAATACCTTCAGCTGTTTTTTCATTTTTATATACTTTTTCAGTGGTATAGCTTAACTCATTTTTCAATACATTTCTTCTCCATTTCTAAATATTTTTTGATACCTCAAATATATCGTCTCTAATCCTAATACACTCTTCTCTAGCACATTCTCCATAATTCTTTTCACCGTTTTCCCTTTTTCTATATGCTAGAAGTATTCCTCTGGAAGAATTCACTACACCGCCGTTACCTTCTTTAAGATAAGCAGCAATATCCTCTGCTGTTCCACCTTGGGCTCCATATCCAGGTATTAAGAAAAATACACTATCTAGATTCCTCCTAAGCTGTACTCCCTCTTCCTGATGAGTACACCCTATTACCCCACCTATGGAACTGTAACCGCATTCTCCTAAATATTTCTTTCCAAGAAAATTTACTTTTTCTCCTACTATATTGTAAAGTTTTTTATCTTCTTTAGTATCTATGTATTGAATATCTTCTGCTCCTCTATTTGAGGTACGTATGAGCACAAACATTCCCTTATTGTCATTCTCAATGTAAGGTAAATAAGGTTCTAATGTATCAAATCCCATATAAGGATTTAAAGTTATGAAGTCACTTTCAAATTCACCTTTAAAATGTGCCTTTGCATACATTTCTGCTGTTTTTGCTATATCTCCTCTTTTGATATCTGCAATTGTTAAAACCCTCTTATTTCTTATATACTTTAAGGTTTTACTATAGGCCCTGAGTCCTTCCATACCCAGGGCTTCATAGTATGCAATTTGTACTTTATAACAGGCAGCTACATCGCAAGTACTGTCTATTATAGTTTTATTAAATTCAAATACAGCATCTTCTATATTTTCATGTGAACTTAGCACATGTTTTGGTATATATTCTAAGGCAGTATCTAGCCCCACACATACATTTCCCTTTTTTAAAACATCATCGTACAATTTATCTATAATCATAAAGAGCCCCCTCTTTAAATATAACTTTTCTTTGTTTTAAAGATATTTCGATAAATTCTCATATATCTGGTCACAATATTCACATCTATAGGACCCTGTTTTTTCGTCCACCAGATTGAAAATATGAGGTATATTTTTTTCTACAGAAGTAACACATCTTGGATTTTTGCATTCTATTATATTTTCAATT
>DAIMMR010000238.1:0-6103 GCA_036720575.1 Clostridium sp. | reverse complement strand
CTTTAGATTTTCAAAATACTGAACTTTAGACTTATTAAAAGTTTTTAGTGTGATGAAATTTGTCAGTATATGGCTGGCATAATTCAACTTTCAAACTAGAAACTCTATTATTTATTCTGTTATAATCTTGTGGATCAGAACTGGTTTTTCTGCATGAGCACTGATAGTGATATTCTCATAAATCTTAGCTTTTACATCTTCTACATCTTCACGGTCTGAATAAATAGTCATAAGTGATTTTCCTTTTTCTACCTTATCTCCAACCTTTTTATTAAGAACTATTCCTACAGCTAAATCAATTTTGTCTTCTTTTGCAGCTCTTCCTGCACCTAAAAGCATTGCTGCTATACCAATTTGGTCAGCTACCATATTTGAAACATATCCACTTTCCTTCGCAGGAACAGGAACTTTATATTTTGCTTGAGGTAATTTTTCAGGATTGTCCACAATTGATGGATCTCCGCCTTGATTTTTAAGAAATTCCTTGAATTTTTCTAGTGCTTTACCACTCTTTATTGCTCCAAGTAATTTTTCTCTTGCTTCTTCTAACGTCTTTACTTTTTTACCAAGTACAACCATCTGGCTTCCAAGAGTTAAAACAAGTTCTGTCAAGTCTTCTGGTCCTTCTCCTTTTAATGTATCAATAGCTTCTTTTACTTCAAGAGCATTTCCAATTGCAAATCCCAAAGGTTGAGACATATCAGAAATTATTGCCATAGTCTTTCTGCCTACATTATTACCTATTTTAACCATAGCATGTGCAAGTTTTTCTGAATCTTCTTCCGTCTTCATGAAAGCTCCTGCACCAGTTTTAACATCAAGTACTATTGCATCTGCTCCTGCTGCAATCTTCTTGCTCATTATTGAACTTGCAATTAGTGGAATTGAATTTACAGTTCCAGTTACATCACGAAGAGCATATAACTTCTTATCTGCTGGAGTCAAGTTACCACTTTGGCCCATAACTGCAACTTTACTGTTGTTAACAAAATCAATAAATTGTTCTTTTGTAAGTTCAACATGGAATCCTTTTACTGATTCAAGTTTATCAATAGTTCCACCTGTATGTCCTAGTCCACGTCCCGACATCTTTGCAACAGGTACACCTAGAGATGCAACCATAGGTGCAAGAACAAGTGTTGTTGTATCTCCTACTCCACCTGTGGAATGTTTATCAACCTTTATTCCATCAATTGCTGAAAGATCAATAGTTTCTCCAGAATGAACCATTGCCATAGTAAGATCTGCTCTCTCACGATCATTCATATCTTTAAAATAAATTGCCATTGCAAATGCACTTGCCTGGTAATCAGGAATTGTACCCTTAGTATAACCTTCTATAAAAAAGTTGATTTCCTCTGTAGTTAATTCCCCTCCATCCCGCTTTTTTGAAATTATATCTACCATTCTCATTTTTGTATACCACCTTTTTATATTAACTTCTGTAAAAAACTTTCACCGTATTTAGGCATTTTAACTTTAAAATTATCTGCAACTGTTGCACCTATGTCTGAAAAAGTCCTGCGTATTCCTAGATCCTTACCTTCTTCAAATCTCTTTGAATAAACAAGTAAAGGTACAAATTCCCGGGTATGATCTGTTCCAGTATATGTTGGATCATTACCATGATCTGCTGTAATCATAAGCAAATCATCTTCTCTTAACTTTTCAAATACTTCAGTAAGTCTTTTGTCAAATACTTCTATGGCATCTCCATATCCTATTGGATTACGTCTATGTCCATAAACTGCATCAAAATCAACTAAATTAGTAAAACTGAGTCCATGAAAGTCTTCATCAAGTACGGAAATAAACTTATCCATTCCATCCATGTTTGATTTAGTTCTAATGGCTCTTGTAACTCCTTCACCATCAAATATATCTCGGATTTTTCCAATAGCAATTGAATCCAAACCTGCATCCTTTAGATAATTCATTACTGTTTCACCGAAAGGTTTTAATGCATAATCATGTCTATTTGAAGTTCTCTTAAATGTATCCGCTGTTTTTCCAACATACGGTCTAGCAATTATTCTTCCTAATTTATATGGTTCATCTAGTGTTATATCACGGCAATATTGACATATTTTATATAACTCATCTAGTGGTATAACTTCTTCATGTGCAGCAATTTGAAGTACAGAATCTGCAGATGTATATACTATAAGCTCTCCGGTCTTAAGCTGTCTTTCTCCAAGTTCCTTTATAATTTCCGTTCCACTAGCTGGCTTATTTGCTATAACTTTTCTTCCAGAGAAATCCTCAATCTTCTTGATTAATTCATCTGGAAAACCATTAGGGAAAACTCTAAATGGCTTATCAATATAAAGCCCCATCATCTCCCAATGTCCTGTCATAGTATCTTTTCCACGTGAAGCTTCCTGCATTTTTGTAAAATAAGCTTTTGGATGAGCAGCCTTTTTTACTCCTTTAATTTCATATATATTAGATAATCCCATAGCTTCCATGTTAGGTATATTTAATCCATTCTTTTTTTCTGCAATGTGCGCTAATGTATTAACACCAACATCGCCAAATTTTTCTGAATCTGGTGCTTCGCCAATACCAACAGAATCCATAACTATTACATGTATTCTCTTAAATTCATTCATCAAAATCACTCCTTATCTAATATTATACAATTAATCCAACAATAGTTGCTGTAAGTACACTCATTAGTTCTGCTTCATATGATAATTTTAATTCAAAATATGCAGCAACATTATTCAGATACAATAGTAATACCTGCACTTGCACCTATACGGGTTGCACCTGCTTCAATCATATCTAAAGCCTCTTGTTTAGTATGGATACCACCAGATGCCTTAACTTCACTACCATGTAACTTCTCACTTGCTAGTTTAACCCATGTCGGATTTACACAAACTGAAGCAAAGTTATGCTTCTTTGCTTCTTCAGTCAATTTAATTATCTGGCTTTTTATTGTTTCCGGTTTTAATAATGTATGGTCAATCATTTTAGCAATATTCATAATAAATCTTCCTTTCATACAGTAATTCACAATAAGTTTTAACATTTGTAAAATTTATTATGAAATTTTATTCATACGTTTTCAAATTAAAAGTATTCTTTTTAGCTCGATTTCAAAATAAAAGAACACCTTTATAATTTATTTAAATCTTCTTTGGTAAAGGCTCCTGGTAATAATTCATCTAATGTTTTAACTATATATTCACCTTCACCTTTTCCAAGTATTATCTCTGCATCCTTTGAAGCAAACTCTGCTATAACCTGTCTGCAAACTCCACAAGGATATGTATAATCGTTTTCTACTCCTACAATCGCAATCGCTTTTATAGCTCTATTTCCTTCCGATATAGCTTTAAATATTGCAGTTCTTTCTGCACAATTTGTTGCGCCATATGAAGCATTTTCTATATTGCAGCCTGTATAAACCTTTCCATCTTCAGCAAGTACAGCTGCTCCAACTTTAAAGTTGGAATAAGGAGCATAAGCATTTTTTCTTCCCTCAAAAGCTTTAGAAACTAAATTTTTATAATCCATTGAAATTACATCCTCCCTGTACTTTAACTTTCTCATAATCATATTATATAGCCTTTTTAAACAAATTAAAAAATTTTTATTCATATCTTAAAGCTTCAATAGGATCTAATTTAGCTGCTTTGCTTGCCGGGTATAGGCCAAAGAATATACCAATTGCTGATGAAAATGAAAATGCTATAAATATTATCTTAAAAGATATCGGTACCTGCATCTTTAAGAAAGAACCTGCAATTTTACCTATTGTTATACCTAATATAGTTCCAATAGTTCCACCTATAAGACACAATAATATAGACTCCATTAAAAATTGTACTTTTATGTCTCTAGTTTTTGCTCCAATAGCTTTTCTTATGCCTATTTCTCTAGTCCTTTCTGTTACAGATACAAGCATTATATTCATAACACCTATACCACCAACTAAAAGTGATATAGCTGCAATAGCACCTAATACCCCAGTTATAGTAGTTAACACTTTATTTAAACTTTCAAGCTCTTTAAATCCAGTTTGAGCTGTATACTTGTTTTTGTTTTGATGTTTATTTTCAATAATTTTTACCATTTTGGAACTTATTTCTTCCGCCTTACTCATGTCAGACAACATTACTGACATATAACTAATATCGGTATTTGTAAGTATTCTATCTGCAATAGTTATAGGTATAAAGATTTCACCGGGAGTATTATCTGACATGGATCCAAGATTACCATTTGGGTCTTTACATACTCCAACTATATTTAAATCTATGTCCTGGTCATCTGAACTTAATTTAATACTTTCTCCAAGAGCATCATTTGTATTGTGAAATAATTTTGCAGCTGTTTTTTCATCTATAATTGCTGCAGTTGACCTTATCTCTACATCATGTTCTTTTAAAAATCTTCCATTAACCATTTTTATATTTGAAAGTTTATCATAACCTTCCGTTGATGCCACAATTTGGACACGCTTGGATTTATTTTCATTTTTCAAGTTTCCATCTCCTCCAAGCGTAGGAACAACTGATGTAACTTCAGGTATTTTCTCCTTTATAAGATCTATATCATCCATAGTAAAATAATCTCTTTTTTCTATAGCACTATCTGAAGATTGATTAATCTGGAGATTAATTACATTACTGCCCATGCCCTCAAATTGTCCTGTAATATATTGTTTTGCTCCAGCACCCATAGACACTATAGTAATTACAGAAGATATTCCAATTATTATTCCAAGCATAGTTAAAAAAGATCTTAATTTATTTGATTTTATACTTTGTAGTGCAGATTGAAAGCTTTCCTCAATATTCATATCACTTCTGCCCCCCAACTATAGTTCTTTTTTCTACTGGATTATCTGAAATTATAGTTCCATCTTTAAAAACTATGGTTCGTTTTGTATGAATGGCTATATCAGGTTCGTGTGTAACCATAACAATAGTTACTCCTTCATCATTTAATTGCTGAAAAATCTCCATTATTTCTTCACTAGAAACGCTGTCTAAATTTCCTGTAGGTTCATCTGCAAGTATTATAGTTGGATCATTTACTAAAGCTCTTGCAATGGCTACCCTCTGTTTTTGTCCACCAGACATTTCATTTGGTTTATGATGAAGTCTATGAGATAATCCAACTCTATTTAGAGCCCACTTTGCTTTTTTCTCTCTCTCTTTTTTAGATACTCCTGCATACATCATGGGCAATTCCACATTAGCTATAGCTGTAAGCTTTGGAAGTAAGTTAAATGCTTGGAATACAAAGCCTATTTTCTTGTTTCTTATATCAGCTAAACTGTTATCATCTAATGATGATATATCTACACCATCTAAATAATATTTCCCATCTGTAAGTTTATCTAAACAACCAAGTACATTCATAAGAGTAGACTTACCTGATCCTGATGCCCCCATTATAGCTACATATTCTGTCTTTTCAATTTCTAAGTTAATTTCCTTTAGAGCTTTAAGCTTTACGGCACCAGTATCATATACCTTAACTAAATTTTTTAATCTAATTATCACTTATTGTTCCCCCCTGCTTGAGTCTCTACAATATCTCCATCTTTAAGAGTATCAGCAGGATTTGATACATATTTTTCTCCTTCATTAAGACCATCTATAACTTCCATATAATCATCTGTCTCTATGCCTGTGCTTATATATCTTTTTGAAACCTTATTTTTGCTGTTCACTATGTAAACATATTTTTTCTTTGTACCTTTTTCTTCTTTCACACTATCAAAACCCATACAAACTACATTTCTTTTTTCATTAAATATAATTTCTGCATCTGCTTCATAACCTACTTTTATACTATCATCTGCATTATCCAGAGTTACTATCACATTTACTTTAGCTTCCTGGTTGGTGGCTTTAGCGTCAGCCTTAACTTGAGCTATTTGTCCTACATCCGTAACTGAACCAGTATATTTTTTTTGATCATTACCTTTTATTTTAACAATGGCCTTTTGTCCTTTTGCAACTTTCATAGCATCATATTGACTCATATCTATAGAAACTTTATATTGTGAAATATCATCTACTATAACCATATCTCCTGCTTTAGGAATTTGATTTTCCTTAGCATCAACTCTCATTACTTT
>DAIMMR010000237.1:0-6126 GCA_036720575.1 Clostridium sp. | reverse complement strand
AATATAGTTGGATATGATATAATATATAAACTTCCAGTAAAAGAACTGTCTAAGTTAAATATTCCTGTAGTGATTTTTGGTGGGCAGGGAAAAGACCTGCACAAATATACGGAAAGGTTAAATGTGCCTTATTCCTTTGAAGTGATACCCGAACTTTACAGGCACATGATTTACTATATGCTAAGTTGATTAAAAATATGTATTTCTCATAAGGTAGGGGAGAGAAAACCTCCCCAAGTGTTTACCTTTTAGGTAAAATAGCAGCACAATACTACCTGTATATATTAATTAAGTATATATACAGTGACAGATCTTCTGCCCCAGTTTTCTGCTTCTGCCTCCGAATTTACAAATAAATCTATTATATTTCCCTTTATAGCTCCACCAGTGTCACAAGCTAAGGCATATCCATATCCGTCTACATAAACTTTTGTCCCCAGTGGAATAACTCGAGGATCAACAGCAATAGTGCTGTATCCATTTGGATTTCTTACAGTTGCAGAACCTGATGCTGTGACACCATCTCCACAATACGCAGTTGCCTCCATAGTAAGTGCTTGTGAGTATGAAAGTGAACCTGATCCACCACGAGATAAGGTAGATGAAGAAGTTTTTATTTCAGGTATTTGAGGAGCTTTCTGAGCAGTTTGAAGAGCTATTAACTGCTGTTCCTTTGCGGTAGCCTGACTTAACAGTTCTTTTTGTTGTTGTATGTCAGTATTTAATTTTGACAAAGTAGATTCATTACTTACTTTTAAAGATTCTAACTTAGCATTTTCAGCACTTAAAGCTTTTTGCTGACTTTGTATAGCTTGTTCATTTCCTTTTAGTTTTGTAATAACTTGATTATCGAATTTCATTACTCTTGAGATTGAGTCAACTCTGGATATAAAATCACTTAAGTTGTTTGAAGATAAAAGTACCTGAAGATAACCGTTTGTACCAGTTGTGTACATAGCTTTTACTCTTTTTTTAAATAAATCATTTTGCGATTTTGAATCATCTTGTGCTTTTGACAATTTGCCCTGTGTATTTTTAATGTTCTTAGCAATAGTATTCATATCTTTTTTATTGCTTTCAATTTTTCCGATTACTCCATCAATTTGATTATTTAAAGTATCAACTTTTACCTGGAGTTCCTTTTTGTTATCTTGGGTTTGTGTTAATTCTTCAGACGTACTGGCTGAAGAAGCGAAAACATTGCTGAAAGTAGAACCTACTAACGCAAACGTTATAATAACAGATAAGGCTTTTTTATTCAATGTATTTTCCCCCTTAAAACATTATTAAGTTTAAACAAAACTTACTAATGTTTTTCATTATACCATTAATGTATACAAAAACTCAAGTTTATATGAATTTTGTATGCAAATGGAGGATAGCTAAGAGTACACTATAAGCGAGATTGACTATTATAAAAAAAAATTTATTTTTAGGCTATTGACAGTAACCAAAACTTATAGTAAACTCATCTTTAAAGATAAAAGCTATGATAGGATTAATTAAACGTGTTAATATTTTTTTACAGAGAGTGGGGTAAGGTGAAAACCCATAAATATACATGTTGAAACTCACCCTGGAGCTGTAGGTTGAATGTTTAGTAGGCCTAATCGGTTGTTTAACCGTTATGTTAATTAAGTAAAAAAATGGGTGGTACCGCGGCAGACTTTTCGCCCCAGCGAAAAGAGCTGTTTTTTTTGTACGTTAAAATATATCAGTTGAAGGTTAGCTGATATATTTTTTTTACTTGTTTTATATTAGGCCCAAATTTCGTATGTGCGAAAGTTGAGTTAAATAAAAGGACAGATGAAATAATTTGTCAAATAAAAAGGGGGAAATAACATTGAAAAGTGAAATAATTGAAAGTTTAAAAAATATTGTAGGAAGAGATTGGATTACAGATGATTTGTCTAAGATGCAGAGATATCTCTACGATGAAACAGAACCTCTGCTTCGTCCGGAAGCATGCAAGGACTGTGTAGTGGTCAAACCTGGTTCTGCAGAAGAGATATCAGAGGTATTAAAATATTCAAATAAGACTTTGACACCTGTAGTTGCAAGGGGCGGCGGTACAGGAGTAGTTGGAGGAGTCATTCCTACAGAATCCAGCATAATTTTATCTCTTGAAAGATTGAATAAAATTGTGGAACTTGATGAAAAAAACTTGATGATTACAATTGAAGCAGGAGCTACCCTGGCTGATTTACTAGAAGAACTAAATAAGCAGGACAAACTATTTTTTCCTATACATCCTGGGGATGAAGGAGCTCAAATTGGGGGCATGGTGGCAACAAATGCAGGTGGAACAAAAGCTGTAAAACATGGAATCATGAGAAATCATGTTAAAGCTTTGGAAGTAGTTTTACCTACAGGTGAAATAGTGAATGTAGGAGGAAAGCTTATAAAAAACAATATGGGATATGATCTTTTACATATGTTGATTGGAAGTGAAGGAACTTTAGGGATAATTACAAAAGTAACATTAAAGCTTTATGCGAAAAACAAATATAATGGAACACTTTTGGTTTCTTTTGATACAAGACGTGAAGCTTGTGATGCAGTACCTTGTATACTTCAAGATGGAATTACACCACTTGCTGTGGAGTATATGGATAAAGTCATTGCAAAAAATGCTGCACAGCAGCTTGGAACTAAATGGCCTGCAAATAAAGGATCTGTAGATTTAATTTTCATGATTGATGAGCCTACAGAAGATGCACTTTATGCTAGCAGTGAAAAAATTGTAGAAATATGCGAAGAACACAATGCAGTGGATAGTATAATAGCGGAAACTACAAAGGAACAGAGAAATATTTTGGCAATAAGAAGCAATGCATATGGACCTTATAAAGACAATATAGCAGATGCACTTGACATAGCAGTTCCACCTTCAACTGTACCGGATTTTTTTGATGACATAACGGCACTTGGAGAGAAATATGGAAATCATATTTTGTCTTTAGGACATATAGCAGATGGAAATATACACAATTTTATCATGGGCGATAATGGTAAACTGCCTTCCTATTATGAGAAATTAAAAGAGGAAATGTACAAAACTGCACTAAAATATGGTGGCACAATAACAGCAGAACATGGTACAGGAAAAACAAGAAAGAAACACATGTCGCTGCAGTTTACAAAACGAGAGCTTGAAATTATGAAGGGTATACGAAAGGTATTTGATCCAAATGAGATTTTAAATCCAGGTACTATAATTGATTGATTGTAAAAAAGTAAGGAGGGTTACCTCCTTACTTTTTTACACCATTTCATTTATTTCATCTATGGTATCTATATTCATAATTGATCTTTTATCAAGTATTGATGTAAGCATAAAGGTTACAAGACATACAAGCCATTCCATGAATATTACATGAGGAAATATTCTAAAGGAAGGTATTAGCTGCCATAAAAATAGGACAATTATTCCTGCCAGCGTAGTGTAGAAAGCGGAACTTTTCTTGCAAAGTTTAGGAGCAAACATGGTAAATAAAAATATAAGAGTAAATGCAGTGGAAAGGCTTAAGCCCATGGATATAGTTTTTAATATACCTGACATGAAAAGGGCAAGTATAAAAGTAAATATACCTAATAGCACTACAGAGGATTTAGTCATTATTAAAATCCTTTTGTCATTTACCTTAGGATTTATATATTTTTTGTATATGTCATTTGTAAATAGGGTAGATGCACCTAAAAGCAAATTACAGGCTGTAGAAACATCTGCTGCCCAGAGTGCGGCTAAAGTTATTCCGGCTGCTACAGGGTTTAATGACAAAATCATTTTAGGAAGTGCCATAGTAGCACTTACATGAGGAAAAGTAATTTTTGCAGCCATACCTATAAGGGCACATAAAAAACCTATTGGAATCATAAGAAGACCACCAAGTATAAAGCTCTTTTTTGCAGTCTTTGCATCCTTAGCAGCAAAGGCCAATTGTACAGGACCCTGCATAGATAAAACTTGTGTAGTCATAACAAGTATCCAACCTAAAATTACCCATGTACCAACTCCTTTAACAGGGCTGAAATAAGGTACGTTTTGAGGTAGATGAAGTTTTATGTTCTGAATCCCTCCGCTTTTTGATACAGCTAGTATAGTACATAATATAATTCCTGTATATTTTAAAGGGACGTTAAATGAATTACATAGTCCTGCAGACCACATTCCTCCTATAAAGGTTATACCAACAAATACACAAGCACTTACTATCATACCTGTTTTTATAGTGAATATGCCAGGCAATAGTGAAGATAAAATAGCTCCACCTGCAATGTATTGAAGAGATACAATTACAATGAGAATAATTATTTGGCATACTACACAGACAGTAACACCCTTTTCATCATAAAATTTTCCAAACAATTCAGGAACAGTAGCTACATTGAATTCCCTATATTTACTTGCAGCTGCAAGTCCCATAACTATAGCTGCAATTCCCCAGGCTGTGCAGTACCAACCTGCTGAAAGTCCTACATCGTAAGCTTGTTCAGCAACCCCTATAGTTGAAGCACCGCCAATAGCAAGGCCTATAAGTGAACAGGTTACAAGTGGAGTTGTAAGCTGCCTGCTGGCTAAAGTATAGCTTTCGCCGCCCCCTTGAGCTCTTTTTTTGGCAATAAAACTTATTATAAATAACATGGATATATAGCAGATGATAATTATTAAAGATACATTCATTTTAAAACCCCCTATTTGTTTAATTCACAGTTCACAATTCACAATTCGTGGTTTACAATTTATAGTGAATAATGCACCCATTGTATAGTTGAAAATTTTCAGTAGTAAGTTTCAGCTGCAAGTTGCAAGTGCTTTCTATACAGTGACAATGTACAGAATTACAGTGTACACTGTAAAAGTATTTAGTGCTAAAGCAATACGGTAAATATTAATTGAAATTACGTAAAAATTGTACAAAAAAACGCCCCTACACAAGGGACGAAAAAGTCGCGGTACCACCCTACTTGAGCAAAATAAATTTGAAAAATAAAAAAAGCACCTGCGATTAAGGGACGAAATAATCGTGGTACCACCCTACTTGAACAAAGTAAATTTATTGCTCATCTCTTACTCTTAACGAGAGTTACCCGGATCAGCTTACTTTAAAAAATTTCAGCCTACAGCTCAGGAATGTATTTCATAAAGCACATCAGGCAGTTTACACCAACCACTGACTCTCTTTGCAACGTGCTTAATTACTTCTTTCCATCATAACTTGTAAGATGTATTATAGATTGAATTTTATATAAATACAAAATTGAAAATAGCTATTTTGGGATAAATAGATTAAGTTTACTATTAATATCTAGCTGTAGTTATTGGTTACGGACTATTTCAAAACAAAAATCATTATGGAGTTTCTATATGAAAAATCAATGTATAGAAAAGATATTTTTTACAACCTTCAGCTCGTTAAATATTTTGATAGGACTAATCAAAAAAATTTAAAAAAATACTGAGAACTTTTGAAAACTCGTACCTCAAACAATTCAAAAGTTCTAGATTTTTAAAAATTTTTTTCTAAGTCCTATATGCAAAATATTTAAAAGAGCTTCATTATTGTAAAAATATTTCTGCATATAAGTTGACTTTTAAGTTAGAACACCTATATATATTTTAAGTAGAAGTAGATGTAAGATATATGAATGATAAAAAATAATGTTAAATTGAGATAAAAGTTGTTATAATTAATCTAAATATATAAGTTTTGTAGTAAAATTAAAGAAGGCATCAATTGAGATTTAATTATTGAAACTGATAAGATTTTATGTTGTCGACCCCCAGTAGTGCAAAAAACCCAGGAGGTCGACGCAAATTATTTTTAAGTGAAATCAATGCTTGACAGGAATTGCCTAATAAGTGGAATATATTGACTTTTTGAAGAATGTAGGTGTATTCTATACTCGATGGGTTTTTAGAGTACCTATGAGGAATTGAAACGAATTATCTTCTGATGATCTAATAGTACTTAGATGGTGTTTTTAGAGTACCTATGAGGAATTGAAACTAGTGACCATGAAGGTGGCTTACAACAGTTCTTTGAGTTTTTAGAGTACCTATGAGGAATTGAAACCAGGCTCTTGTACTTCTTCCCATTCCTCAAACCCTGGTTTTTAGAGTAC
>DAIMMR010000236.1:0-6176 GCA_036720575.1 Clostridium sp. | reverse complement strand
GTATTTGCCTCTTTATCTCCTAAAATAGATTTGCTGTATACATCATCATGTTCGTTGGCAAATCCAAATTTTTCTGAAATATCCTTACCTCTAATTTTTAATCGAAGGGCCGCATTTTTCTTTGAAGCAAGTTCATCAAATGTACCTAAGCCAAGTATATTTCCATTGTTTATAAAACCATATAGTGTACAAATATCTTCAGCATATTTTAATTGATGGGTACAGAGAAAGATTGTAACCTGGTTTTCCTCTGCAAGTTCTTTTATAAGTCTTGTAACATTCAGTGCATTTTCTGGATCCAAGCCAGAAGTAGGTTCATCAAGGAATAAAATTTCAGGATTGTGAATCAGTGCTATAGCCAGATAAATTCTCTTTTTCATCCCAGTGCTGAAAGATTTCACCTTTTTATCCTTTACGTCCAGCAACTCCAGCCTTTTCAATATGTAATCAACACGTTCATCAAGTATTTTTTCCTCAATTTCGTGCATTTTTCCAAAGAATATTAGATTTTGCTCTGCAGTAAGATTTTCATAACAGCAGGAACTTTCGGTCATAACTCCACATAATCTATGAATATCAATATTATTTTTACCTATAGGTATACCTAAAATTTCAGCATGTCCTGATGTTGGTGAGAGAATTCCATTGAGAATTCTAACTGCAGTGGTTTTTCCTGAACCATTGGGGCCAAGAAAACCGAATATTTTTCCTTTTGGTATGCTTAAACTTATACCATTCAACGCATTTACCTTCCCATCATAGGATTTTTCAAGATTTTCTATATTCATTGCATTCATCTGTTTCACCCAACTTTTCTTTCAATTTTTTAACAATCAATTTATAACGTTCATCTTCTCTTAAAGGTGTAAATGCAGGATTTTCGGCAACTATACAAATAAAAGTTTTCTTGAGTGTTATCTCATCTACAGGAACATTGGTGCCAATACAATTGTTATCCTCAAACCATTTAGCTACCTGATTGAAATATTCATTTGCTTTAAAACTCAATGGAAATTGTATACTGCAAATAGTATTCACATATCTATCTAGAGCATCCATTGCCTTTTGTCTTTCTTGCTGAATCAGATATCCTTGTGCAGCAGTACTATGGATTCCAAAAACATCATTTGTCAAAATATCCGTTAACTCAAAAGACTCGATAATTTGAATACCCTGAGAATAAATCTTTTCAAATAAAACTGGTTCCTTCATGTTCAATGAAAGGTAATTGTGTAAAAGTGCCAATGTATTTATTACATTGTTATAGAGAAGTATCTGATTAACAACCTTTGCTTGAGCAGTTTCCCCCTGCATCCGATATGCATTGACCAATATGACATCATCTCCACTATACGGAGCCAATTTATTATCCAGCAAGTGGATAACTTTTGGGCTGTTTCCCAGTGCCATTTCCGCCAATGCTTCCTTTGTATTGGCATTTTTTATGTCAGAAATGTTTTCTGACTCCTCTTTCACTCTCCTGCTTAACAATATACATTGCTGAAAAATTTCTTTTTTTATTGTCTCATCTTTTATCAAACCGGAATAGTTTAATAATAATTGAACCATGGAAAGTAAAAATGGAAAACAGGAATAGTATTTTTTTATTAACTTATTACACTGTTCCATAACTTCATCAAATGTCTTTACAGTAAATTCATGTGAAAGTTTATTATAAATTTTTTTAATATCCTCCTTTGCAAGTTGTGGAGAATATCCCATTAATTCATCTACTGAAATATTAAAATATGCTGCAAGCTGAGGCAGGAGTAAAATATCAGGATAACTCAACCCAGATTCCCATTTGGAAACAGATGCTTTAGAAACTCCAATGTAATCTGCCAATTGCTGCTGAGTTATTTTTCTTTCTTTTCTCTTCTGAATAATACATTTTCCTATATTTAACTCTCTCATATCTATCACCTCTAATTAATATTTTATATGCTGACCCATTTCCTGTAAATAGATTTGCAGTTGATTTCAGTTGAAAAAGTCAACCTGTAGGAAACACAGTTCTAATGAGTTAACACCTGATGATAAAAAGAATATAAAGGCAGTTATAAATATTGATTCAATAGCACAAAAAGGTGATAATAATCCGCAGATATTTACTATAAATGGCAAGGGAAATTTTGCCGTTACATTACTAAAGACAAAGCCTAAAGTAAGCGGTGAATTACCCGGTGTTCATTTGGAAAAAATAAACAAGTTATGGACATCCGTTAGAATGATCATAGCTTGTTACTTGTCCTTTTTGCATGAGGATTGTACCCATGGATCCCAGGGTAGATATTCTTCTAAAAATTCAGGGTGTGCTTCAAATTGAACACCTGGTAGATTTTTGAACAAAAATTCAAGATAGCTGTAGGGTTCTAATCCATTAGCTTTAGCTGTTTCAATTATACTATAGTCTGCTGCACTGGCCTCAGCTCCCCTGGGACTTCCACTGAAGAGCCAGTTTTTCCTTCCTATTGTAAATGGTCTTATGCTATTTTCCGATAGATTGTTGGAAATAGCACAATTTCCATCCAGAAGATAATTCATAAATCCTTTTTTATTACCTAATGCATAATTTATTGCTTTCCCAAGTTTTGATTTAGGAAGGCAGCTGTCTTTTATGGAATTAATCCAGCTCCAAAAGGCATCTAGAATCGGTTTTTCCGTTTCAAGACGCTCTGTTTTTCGCTCATCTGGTGTAAGCTTTTCTATTAATTTTTCTTCTGCAAAAAGTCTATTGCAAAAATCAATTCCTTTTGCTGGAAGTGTAGCCTCAGGGCTATCTATGTCTTTAGGAAGTGCTTCAACAAAATATCTTCTAAGATGTGTCCAGCACAGACATCTTGTTATTCCCTTAACTTTATTGTAGCCTTTATAACAATCCGTATGCAGGAAACCTTTAAAGCCCTTTAAAAATTTCTGAGGACAATCTCCACTTCTTGAGGGCTTGTAATCAAACAGCCTTATCGGCGTTTGACTACCGGCATATGTGCTGTATACCCACATATAGGATTCTGATGTGTTTTTCCTCCCAGGTTCCATAAGTACCTAGGGGTTTCATCTGCATGCAGATATTGTTCTTCCGTAAGTTTCTTACGCATAAGATTTGTAAGTGGCGTCAGCCAGTTTCTTGATGCCACCATAATCCAGTTGCTCATAGTTGCACGGCTGAGTTTTACACCTAATGACTCCCATTCTCTTTCCTGACGATATAGTGGAAGAGAATTAACATACTTCTCATACATAATGTGGGCAACTGTAGATGGCGAAGCCATTGAATGCTGAATTACAGGATATGGCATTGGTGATTTTTCTATATAAGGCAGTCCTTTTTTTCTGCACTTTCTACACTCGTAAGATTCACGGTAATAGTCTATAACACGCACCCTAGCCGGGATAAATTCTATTTCTGTACGGATAAATTCTCTGCCAATACGTTCTAAAGGTGTCCCACATTTTTCACAGAAACGCTCGTCTTCTTCAAGACTGCAAATCACTGTATCATGAGGGATATCTTTTATAAGCTCTGCTCTTTGACCTTTGAACTTCTTACGTCTATATTTTGATACTTCCTGTAAGTTTGGTTCTGGTGCAGAAGGGCTGCTTTCAATCTCTGCTTCATTGAAAAGATTTATCTGACCTGTAATTACAGATGTTTTTTCACTGCTTCTGCCAAATAACTTATGAGTTAAAAATTCAACTGTCTCATGGAGAGTCTTATTCTCCTGTTCCAGCTGAGTTATACGGTTTTTAAGCTTTAAAATTTCATGCTCAGTATACATAATGAGACAGTTCCTTTACTAGTTTTTATATCTATTATTATACCATGAAATTTTATAAAACCGCATGATTTCAGATTTCTCTGACACTACAGAGCTTTTTGTACATCTACTTTTTTTACAGCCTTTGGCTGATTCAATGAAAGGCCTTCCAGAAGCCAGCGAAATTCCCGTGGTGTTATGAGTTTTACATCCTGTGAATTTTGCGGCCATTGAAAACAACCATTTTCCAATCTTTTATATAGAAGTACAAAACCATCACCTTCCCAGTACAATGCCTTCATTCTATCTCTTTTTCGTCCGCAGAATAGAAACAAACTATTCTGAAAGGGATTCAATTCAAAATTCTGCTGTACAATCGCAGATAATCCATCAATTGACTTTCTCATATCTGTATATCCAGTTGCAATATATATTTTTTCTGCCTTTGAAATGTCACCTAACATTTTTAAGCACCTTTATAGTATTTTCAATTAAGCTAGGCGAAGCACTATTATGAATTTCCAACACGGCAGAACCTAAACGAATAACAATATCAGCTTGAGTTGTCTCTGAAGAAACATAAGTTGAATCTGTAGAATTAGATACATCCAAAGGAACTATTTGTCCTTCAGATTTTATAGAAGGAAGAGCCTTGCAGGCAGCTGCACGTATTTTTCTTAACCAATAGTAATAACTGTTTGTCTTAATTCCATTATTTCTGCACCATGAGGTTACATTTTCCCCACTATCTCGGCGCTCGCGTATAATTTTAATCCATTTGTTCATTCTATAATCTTGAGTTGTTTTTTGTATATCCATCTAAAATCTCCTTTTAAAGTTTTTCAAGTCAACTTTAAAAACTTTAAAACTTATTTTAGAAGATTATCTCACACTTTTTAAATACTTTCTATCCACTTTCTTATTTGACGTTTACAGCCTAAAGATATGAATGTAAAAAAAGCATATAAAGAATTTGGTGATTATTATATATTTAATGAAAATAAAATTCCATCATTATGTATAGGTCAATCTTATGATAAAAATTTAAAAATAAATGGACCCCAGGATACAGTTTCCATTATAGATGAATCAAAACTTAAGTTGGTTGCAGATACTATTGTAAGTTCATTGTCATCCAATTAATTCTTGAATTTGCCATTATTTATCACCGCTAAAATCATATCTGCCGCCTTTTTTGCACCACCAGCAGCTTTAAAACTTTTTGATATTTTATCTGCATTTTCTTTATACTTGTGATCATTTAATATCTGTTCAATAGCATTTTTTATATCATTAGGTTTATTCCTCTTAAGCATAAGACCTGCTCCTAGTTCCACTGTACGTTTTGCCACCAATGCCTGTTCACTATGCTGTGGAAATAACAGCATGGGAACACGATAATACAAACTTTCACTTACGCTGTTCATACCACAATGTGTCAAAAATGCATCAGCTCTTTTTAGTACTTTAATTTGATCTACCCTAGCTTTTACTTGAAAGTTAATTGGTATTTCTCCTAAATCGGAAATCTCTGTTTTTTCACCCACAGACATAATTACATCTACGTCACATTCCTTTAATGCCTGGATGCAATTTTTATAAAAGCTATAATTTTTATTTAATATAGTCCCTAGGGAAATATAAACCGTTCTGCGTTCATACCTAAGCTCTTTTGATTCTACATCCATTACAGATGGACCTACAAACACATATTTGTCCGAGAATGTTTCAGACATAGGCTGAAATTCCTTTGATGTGTACACTATAGTATTGGTAGCATTATCATTTTGTATGAGAGAAATAAAATTTTTTACATTATAGCCGTTTATTTTTAAAAGTTTCATCTTTTTATTGACGCGAGGAATTCCTATAATAGTACGAATAATTTCTCCAATGCCGCGCTTCATCATTTTTGCTGTGTATTGATTAAATGCAAATGTTGTAGTTGAACATATATATTGAATATTTAATTTCATTGCAAGAAGTTTTCCCCAAATGCATATAGAATCTGATACAATACAATCTGGATTAAATTCTTGTAACTCACTGCACACCTTTTTATCTAAACTAATTGTTGTATCAACTACCATTTCAATTAATGCAGCAAAATCTTTTCCTACTTTTTTCTCATCTTTGGAACGCAATTCCGGCAAATATTCATCACAACTAATAAACTTTGCTCCCACAGATTCGATTTTTTCCTTAAACATGTTAAAAGAATAGTACCATACTTCATGTCCTCTCTTAGTCAATTCATTAACTACGGGTATTGTTGGATTTGTGTGGCCATATGCAGGAATACAAAAAAACACTATTTTTTTCATATTGACCTCCTAAATTAATTTTTTATTAGGTAATCCCAAATAACAAGTGCCGAGTTTTTCTTGCCATCTATGGAATTCAAAATATTTTTTAATA
>DAIMMR010000235.1:0-6184 GCA_036720575.1 Clostridium sp. | reverse complement strand
AAGGTCCTGGTTCTTTTACAGGACTTAGAATTGGAGCTGCTGTAATAAAAGGATTAAGCCAGGGTACAGGCAAACCCTTTGTAGGAGTATCTTCCTTAGATGCGTTAGCCTATAATTTATGTTATACCTCTGGTATTATTTGTCCTATATTAGATGCCCTTAGAGGAAATGTGTACACCGCCCTTTATAATTTTAAAGATAATAAATTAAATATGCTAGGCGATTATATGCTCCTTTCCATAGAAGATCTAATTAAAACATTGAACAACTATAATGAGCCCGTATGTTTCATAGGAGATGCTGTTCCGAAATTTAAGGATGATTTAACTTCAAATATAAAACAAATTCGTTTCTCACCTGCAAATTTAAATTTGGCAAGAGCCTCTTCTTTGGGTGAATTAGGATTAAAACTTCTAAAATCCGGTATACAAGACGATTTATATAGTTTTGCACCTTTTTATCTAAGAAAATCCCAAGCTGAAAGGGAATATGAAAAAAAGCTGAGGTCCCAAGTCCATGAATGATATAGAAATTTGCCCTTTAAAACTAGAACATATTGATAGGATACTTGTAATAGATTCTTTATGTTTTCCTACACCCTGGAGTAGAGAGTCTCTAGAGAAAGAAATTGAAAACAGTGCACTTACAAAATATGTTGTAGCTAAAAAATCAGGCATAGTTATAGGCTATGCAGGCATGTGGGTTATACTAGACGAAGGCCATATAACAAATATAGCAGTTCATCCAGAATACAGAGGTATAGGTGTTGGAAGTTTACTCTTAGAGGCCCTTATAGAAATATGCAAAATTGAATTTATAAAAAGTATGACCTTAGAGGTTAGAGAATCCAATGCACGTGCTCAAAATTTATATAAAAAGTACGGATTTTTACAAAACGGTATACGGAAAGGATATTATAGAGACAATAAAGAAAATGCTCTAATAATGTGGAAATATAATATTTAAATCAATTCACAATGCATTGTGCATCATGCATTGTGAATTGTTTACTATTTAAGTATAATCCTGTTATACTTTTTCTTTCCTCTTCTTATAAGAATTTCTCCATCTTTAAAACTATCTTTTGTAATTAAAAGTTTTGGATCAGTTATTTTTTCGTCATTTACAGTGAGTCCATTTTGTTGTATTAACCTTCTTGCCTCACTTTTTGAAGACAGTATTTGTAAATTAACAAGTAATTCCACTACGGAACATCCAAGTGAATTTTCATCTATCTCTACAGTAGGCACATTTTCCATATTCTGTCCACCAGAAAACAAAGCTTCTGCTGCTTCCTTAGCTTTTTCGGCTTCCTCTACACCATGCACAATCTTCGTTACCTCATAAGCAAGTACTTTTTTAGCTTCATTTATCTTCTCCCCTGGAAGTGAGCCAAGTCTTTTCACTTCATCCATTGGAAGGAAAGTTAAAAGAGCCAGACATTTTTCCACATCAGCATCTCCTATATTTCTCCAGTACTGATAAAATTCATAAGGTGATGTTTTTTCAGGATCCAGCCATATAGCTCCCCCTTCTGTCTTACCCATTTTTTTACCATCACTTTTAGTTAAAAGGGTAAAAGTCATCCCATAAGCAGGTTTCTGCTCTTTTTTCCTGATTAATTCTACTCCTGCTATTATATTTGACCACTGGTCATCTCCACCCAATTGGAGGACACAACCATATCTTCTATTTAACTCCAAAAAATCATATCCCTGCATTAGCATATAGTTAAATTCAAGGAAAGACAATCCCCTCTCTAATCTCTGTTTAAAGCATTCTGCTGTAAGCATTTTGTTCACGGAAAAATGGACTCCTATATCTCTCAAGAATTCGATATAATTCAAATTTAAAAGCCAATCTGCATTGTTAGCAAGGATAGCTTTATCATCTTTGAAATCCACAAGCCTTGAAAACTGTTTTTTAAAACACTCTGCATTATGTTCTATTTGTTCCTTAGACAGCATCTTTCTCATATCAGTTTTTCCAGTAGGATCACCAACCATTGTAGTACCACCACCAAGCAAAGCTATAGGTCTATGTCCTGCTTCTTGCATATAATGCATAACCATCATTTGTAAAAAGTGTCCTACATGGAGGCTATCTGCTGTTGGGTCAAATCCTATATAAAATGTCACTTTTTCTTTTCCTAATAACTCCCTTATTTCTTCTTCATGTGTACTTTGTTTTATGTATCCACGTTCTAATAATATGTCATAAACGTTAGGCAACCTAAATCCCTACCTTTCAAATAGTTAGTACAATAGTACTCTTATATATTGTATAGTATATATTTAAAACCTGTTTTTATCAACATTTAAATGATTTACCTATGCAATTTTAATTTAGTTAAATAAATAGCTTAATTAACGTAAAATAATGTTAATTTAAGCTATTTTAAAAAATTTTAAGACTGAAGATATATTCTCCAGTCTTAATTATATAAAAACCAGCATTATTTTCTCAGAAACAATTTACTTCATTAATCAGGCTACATACTTCATAATACACTCAGGTATCTCCTCTTTTTCTCCATTTACACTTATATAGAAATTAACCTTGTATTCCTCCGACAGCTTTTCAATGGCATAAAATAAATGCGCCATATCCTGAAGATTCTCTTTTACAATATTAAACAATCCATCAATAAAAATTGTATCAATATCATAATCTTCTGAAAGTATGCCGCACAAAAAACCATAAAACTCTTCTACTTTTTTTAATTTAAAATCACTTGTTACTATAAACCTTACTCCCCTGTTCAATTGCCACAGTGGTCCCCTATCGTCATCTATATAGACAACATGCCCCCTCCCTATCATTGTCTTTTCATTAGCCAAATTAATCAGTTCTTTAGTTTTTCCAGATCCTCTTTTGCTGCAAAATACATGAATCATTTTTATCACCCCTTAATTTAATATTCAGGTGTCATCCTTATACATAAATTATATAATATTCAGAATATTTTTTCAATAACTTAAGTGTATTATTTTGGAAAATATTATTTTTATTTTTCTACCACTATTAATAGCATATTAGCTGCCCAACTTCTTAATACCAGGATATATAATCTTAAAATAATCATTTTTTATAGAATTTATAAATTTAACTCTTCCTACATTCTTAAACAGCTTTTGAATTTTACTAAAACCTGATGCAATTCCTGTAAATCTCTTTTCGGAATCAAGTGCAATAACTTTTTCATATATCCACATATTCCTTCTTGCATAATTATAGTAATTTGCATTTTCCCTATTTGATAACATTCCAGGGCTAGTTATTACTACACTATTATAGCTTACTATAACCTCTATTTCCCTAGAAAAATCAGAATAGTCCCTATACATTACGGCATTTCTTATTCCTTCACTTATCCCCTCTGTGGGATATGATTTCACTGTTATAATATTCTCAATAGCCTCTTGTGCCTTATCCATAATTGACAGTAGATTTCCCTGAATTATACTCACCTTTCTAAAATTTTTATTTATCCTATTAACTATTTTTATCATATTATGAGGAATATACACATTGTTTATATTAGAAAAAATCAGAAGTCCCCCTAATGTTACCATATACTTACCTGAATCCTTATCTATATATATTATTGAAGCATCTTCCATTAGCCCCAATCTATTTTCATCATTTACTTTTATTCCTTGGGACAAAAAATACTTATCTACTATACAATTATCTATACAGTTTAATTTGCTATGCGGTATAGGACACAATTCCGTGTTTACATTTAAATTTTGCTGAAGAGCCGATATTATTTCCTGTTTACGCATCGTATCATTTGTTGAACCTCTTCTCGTGTAAAAGGCTCCATTTTCTCTCATCTGATACGGTTTTTGAGGCCCATCATATATATTTATAATAACTATATCTTTTTCCTTATACTTTAAAGTTTCTAGAGAAATTGGTATGGGAGGTTCTATTCTAGAACTTATTATCTGCTGTATTTGTTCTTCACTAAAATTTCTGTCTACTCCTATTATTTTCTTAGTTTTATCTTCAATTCCAATTATAATATATCCTCTTCCACCTCTAGAATTTGCTATAGCACATACATCCTTAGCTAATTCTTTTCTTCCACTATCAGTATCAATATTTAGCAATTGTTTAAAATCTAATTTCGGTCCTTCCATTTTCTTTAATAAATTAAAAAATTTTTTTATATCCATGAAAACAACCCCATTACTTTTTTGAGTTTAATATATAAAACTTAATTTAATTATACCCTATTACTATTGTTATTTGACAGATTTTTAATTCATTCAACTTTAATTAAAATTAACATGCGTGTTAATTAACATTTTCTCCTATGCTAGTTATATCAACGAATTGGTACAAGCCCATAATTATTTAAAATATTGTTTTTTTATTAAAATATGGTATAATTAGCTTAGAGTTTTACTCTAATTATAATATTTATATTAGGTCAAATTTTTTCAAGGTGCTATATTCTCCTTTTAATCCTAGGAGGTAGGTTATCAAGAATAAAATTAGTCCTAGGTTAAGGAGGTTTTTTTATGGCAGACAAAACAATCGTATGTAAAGATTGCGGAAAAGAATTTGTATTTACAGAGGGTGAACAGGAATTCTACAAGGAAAAAGGATTTGAAAATGATCCTGTAAGATGTCCTGACTGCAGAAGAAAAAGAAAAGCTGAAAAAAATAGAATGAGAACTAGGTAAATAATTAGGAGAGGTAAAACCTCTCCTTTATTATTTACCTAAATTAGCTCTCTTTAAAACTTTTGCTAATGGAAGTGCTATAGCTATCCCTACAATACTCTGGGCTATATTTCCCGGAATTTCTGCTGCAGATAAAATGATGGCTTTTGAAAAAGCTATATTTGTAACAAAATGCATTATAAGTACTCCTGCTGCATAATATGCAGATACCATCCAAATACAAGCTGCAATAAATGCGATTATATTATTCCAAAACTTTTCACCATTATATTCTCCCCTGTAAGCAATAGTTGCTGCAATCCAAGCCATAATTCCTTTTATAAGAAAAGTAAAAGGAGCCCAAATAACATAGGATGAAAGAACATCAAATAAACTCATTCCTATAGCTGCAGATAAAAATGCCTTTTTTCTTCCAATTAATATAGCCGCTAAAAGTACCATACTGTCTCCCATATGTACAACACCTTTAACTAATACTCCTGTTGGTATATTAATTATAGCTGTAGCAATATAAGTTATTGCAGCCATAAGTGCTACCTGAATAATATCTCTGACTTTTAAACCACTTACACTTAATCTTTTTTGTTCCATTATAATGATAACCCCCTTAAATTTGAATTAATAACATTATATTTTTTTTTATAAAAAATTCAAAATGTAACGGTACACTTTTGTATTAATCCATACAAAAGAGGAAATACTATTTTATACATTTAATATTTTTAATTATATAAGGGAGATTTTAAAATGATTTTTTTTAAATGGCTCTGCAGCCTTTTTTTGATATTCCTATTTATAGGTACAATATTTAAAATAGGATTAACTTTCATAAACATCCTACTTTTAATATGTGCTTTTGTTTTTATAATAGACACAGCATTTATTGACAAAAAACGATTCTAATATGCTGCATAAAATTAACATTTTATACTTGATTTTAACTTATTCCTCCCTAATGCCAAATAAATATCAAAAAGCTAATTAGGTTATATTTATGTAAAATAAGAGAAAATTTTGTTAAATTTTTTTATATACTTACCCTTTTACTAGTGATATAATTTATTTGTCCATAAGGGGGGTATAAATTTCATGTATAAATTTGCAGAAAATAAAATATGGAAAACTACGCAGCACACGTTTAAAATATTATTGAATTTACTAAGTAAATACTACTTTATTCTTATAGGTTTATATTTCTTACAAAAGACTTTACATTTAGTTCAATATCCATCTATCAGTTTAACTAGTAAAATATATCTGGGCATGCTTGCTTTAATGTGTTTTACAGTCTACTCAGATATTAGAAATGATATTAAAGTAATTCCTTTCTTAATATTATGCATTCCATTTTTTGCGTTCATATTTTACATAGAACAGCATGGATATGCATTTTGGGGGAAAATGCTGCATTGGCAGATAAGTAGAAAAATAATAGTAGATCTTAATCCTATATTTAGTAAAATACCTTTTAATGATGGAAGTTTTGC
>DAIMMR010000234.1:0-6228 GCA_036720575.1 Clostridium sp. | reverse complement strand
GGTATTTCTCCAAATATCTTCTTATCATGTACTATAAACTTTCCACTTAATCCTTCAGCTGGTGTAGCATAACAGCTCCAATTTAAATGTGTTTCCTCTATAAGCTTATCTGTATAATTTCTTATATATGTAATTATCTTTATCCCAAGTTCTCTTGAACTCTCATCCTCACCATGGTGTTTCCCAGTTAATGCAATTAATGTTTCAGCAAGTCCTATAAACCCAATAGCCCAAGTACCTTGCTTCAATATTGGTTCTATCGAATCTTCTGACTTTAAGTTCTCCGCACCCTTCATAAGTTTCTGACCTGCTACAAAAGGTAAATCTTTAACTCTGAGTCTCTTTAGAATGCCATATCTATGCATTAAAGATTCCTTTGCTAACTCTAACTTTCCTTGTAATAATCCAAAAAATTTATTTATATTTCCCTTAGATAAAATTCCAAGTCTAGGTAAATTAATAGTAACAGGAGCTATATTACCTCTTCCCTTTACCCCTGGATCTCCATTTACATTTGAGCAGACATATGTACGGCATCCCATAGTTGCAGGTATTACACCTTTATCATAATATGCTTTATTAAAATCAGCATCTAAATTCATAAAAGTAGGATTCATTCTCTTTGAAGCTACCCTACATGCAATTTTAAATAGATAATAATAAGGATCTTCTTGATTTTTATTTACGCCTTTTTTAACTCTAAATATTATATTAGGAAATATAGGTTGTTCTCCTCTTCCTAGTCCTTTTTCATATTCCGTCAAAAATACTTCACATACAAGAGCTGCATCCTTTGAGGTTGGTATACCTATGTTTAGTGAACTAAAAGGTACCTGTGATCCTGCCCTAGAATGCATAGTATTAAGATTGTAGATTATCCCCTGCATAGCCTGTTCTATACTTCTTCTTAATTTCTTTTCAGAAATATCTTTTATTTTTTCCTCTTCTACTCCCATTTCCTTGAGGTTCTTCAATATTTCTTTTCTTGTAGGTTCAACAAAAATAGCCATATCATTATCGAAATCTGGGTGAGACTGTCCACCAAACATATCATTTTGTGCTGACTGAAGTAATATGCAAGAAAGTTCTGCAGCAGATTCTATTCTCTTAGGAGTTCTTATATTCCCATATCCTGTATTAAACCCATCTAAAAGCATTTCCTTTGTTGGTATATGAAGGCAATTTACAGTTAAATTATAAGAATCTAAGTCATGATAATATATATCACCATTTTCATGAGCCTTAGCTAAATGTTTAGGCATAGTAGCTAAATTATGCCACTTGTTAGACTCACTGGCAATCCTCAAGAGCTTAGCACTAAAGTTATTTCCAACATTTGCATTATCTCTGTCTGTTTGAACTCCTATTTTATCAATAGCCTTCATAAGATCAGACTTTATTTCCCTTATATCATTTCGTTCTCTTCTATAATTTGAATAAGCTAGTCCAATTTTAACATAGCCTTTCTTCATAAGCACTTCTTCAACTATATTCTGTATATCTTCTACATTTACTTCCTTAAGATTAAGATTTTCTATGTTTTCTGTGACTTTTTGAGTTAAATCAATAAATTCACTTTCTTTTAAATCAAAACCTATTTCATCACAAGATCCTTTTATGGCATTGGTTATCTTAATGGAATCAAAGGGAACCCTTCTACCATCTCTTTTCACAACATGTAGCATATATTTTCCTCCCAACTACTATATATTGTATAAACAACTTGATTATTATACCTTGCCATATATAAAAAAGCAATTTATAAATTGAGCTTTATTTTTACTTTAAACCTATAAAAACCTATAAAGCACACTTTTTAATTGAAATACATCAAATACCTATAAAATAAAATTTCTAGAATAATATTTAAAAATATAGATAAAAATAACACATATAATCTTATCTTTAGGAGGGCTTTCATGATCGGCAAAATAATTGATATGAATATTACAGACGCACTTGTAAGTTTTCAGGATGGTACTACTGCTAGCGTAGGGACTAATCATTTACCACCCGATTCTAGAATAGGTGATAGAATAAACATCCATCCCATATCTGAAGTTACATTAAATGACAAGTATAAACAGCATCCAGTTTTGTTTTAACCCTAATTGATATGCTATATGAAAAACGGTAGTACATTTTTATTACAAATGGTTTTGAAAGTTTAGGGAATTATGTGATTTTTTACATAATTCCCTTTTCCTAGTTTACCTTAATAGCACAAACAGGGCAACTGTCCTCTGCTTCTCCCTGAACATTATCTTCAATTGCCTTAGCTTTTTCGTCATCGTCCATCTGAAAAACCTCTGGACATATACTTGGACATAGTCCACACCCTATACAAGTGTCTTTATCAACTACAGCTTTCATACTATTTTCCTGTTATTAATAACAAGTTTTCACTCCTCGCTATATAATTAGTTACTTTAAAGTACACTTTATATTATCCCAAAAATAATGCTTATTATAATAATTTCTATTTTAATTTTTTTATAAAGTTATTAAGTAAATCATTATATTCCAATGAGTTTGATATGTATTCTTCTGCCTTTTTAGCCTCCATATTTTTTACCAAATCAGAATTTATTGGCATTTCAGCAAGAAGTTCTAATCCAAGATAATCAGCTTGTTCTTTCGCTGAATTTTCACTAAATAGCCTTACTTTTTCACCACATTTTCCACATTTAACATAGGACATATTCTCTACTACGCCTAATATATTTACCTTTAGTTCTTCTGCCATTATAACAACCTTTTTTACTATCATAGATACCATGTCCTGGGGAGTAGATACTATTATAACCCCTTCCATTGGAATTTCCTGCATCACAGTAAGAGCTACATCTCCAGTACCTGGAGGCATATCTATAAGTAAATAATCTAGTTCTCCCCAACTTGTATCTGAATACATCTGTTTTAACACTCCTGTTATCATAGGTGCTCTCCATATAACAGGTTGTTCTTCCTCTTCTGTCAAAAGATTTAAGGATATAACTTTTATTCCTGAAGAAGATTCTACTGGAGAAAACTTTATTTCTTCACTTTCCCCCACTTGTAGTATATCAGCCCTTTTATCATTTATTCCAAAAAATCTAGGCATAGATGGACCTGTTATATCTCCATCAAGTACTCCCACCTTATATCCAAAGTTTCTTAATTTTGATGCTAATATTCCTGTAACTGTGGACTTACCTACTCCACCTTTTCCACTCATAATACCTATTATATGTTTTATATTTCCATACTTAGGCAATATGTATTTACATCCACCTTTATCATCTTTACTGCACTGTGATTTACTTGAACAACCATCGCAATTACTCAAATCATTTCTCCTCCTTTTATATAGTTAATCTAAATTAAATTTTAAGCAAGATTACCTATATTTTTAAAAACCATTAGGTTTGTTTTCCGATATGCTCTTGTCCCATCCCCCACTGCTATATGTATCCTGTACATAATAAACCTTCTCACTTTGATTTTGTCTATCAAAAAATGTTACAGTCATTTTATACAATGTGGATTTATATCCTTCTGTCTTTATTGTTACCCACACATCATAATTATCTTCATCATTATTACCAATGTTTGCATTTTTAAATTTACTAGTAAGATCTGATTTAAATTCTTCCTGTTCAGTGGAAAGTATAAATCTTTGGGCATCTATATCATCTTTTAAATTTATTCCTATTTTCTTAGTTTTATCTTTTTCACTAAAATATTTATTTAATGTATCCATTATGGACCCATAGTACACCGATTTAAAGTCACTTGGCGGCATCCTTGTGTTCCAAAAATTATTTATCATATCGTTGTCTATTCTATTTGATACTATATATACCTGACCTTTGCTATAAAGATTTCCTGAATCTTTCTTATCAAGTCCTGCTATATAACTAAACTTGTGAACTTTATTGTTTCCTTCATCTATTTCAAATACATAATCAGGATCCAATGATGATTTTTTTGATACTTTTTTAGCAGAAGATAGTATGTCATACAAATTTTTAATAGTACTTTGATCAGTAACTATAAATTTAAATCCCTGATCCCTTGTATTTTGAATAATTATCTGTTTAACTTTTCCCTGTTGTTTCATATATTCAAAATCCGAATTTTTTAAACCTGCCTTAACTTTTAATTGATCCAATTTACTACATCCACACAATAATGTTGCAGGTATTAAAATGCAGGATATTATAAATATATTTAATCTTTTTTTGATAGTTTTATCCAATGTTTTCACCCACTGCAAAATTCTTAAGAATTCAATATACAAAAATTATATTTGCAAATATATTCTAATCTGCAGCGAAGGATTTTCACCCCTTTCTATCTTAATGAAATCTATGATTATTATACCATAATTAGTATAAAAAAATCCCCTTTCATATAATAAACCTGAAGGGGATAAGCCTTATATTTTCTAATTATATTCTAAAGTTTTAACAATAACTTCAAATATAGTAGGCATGTTTTCTTTGAAGTTTGATTCTTTTACAAAAAAAGAAAATCTGCAAAATTGTTTTCCTTCTTCTGTAAAATACTCTATACACTTATAACTATCTCCAATTTCTTTTGTAATTGTATACTTAAGTAAATATCCTTTTCTTCCATCCATATAAATTCTTTTTATGGAATATTCTTTGTACAAATTTTGTTTTTCGGATATACTTTTGCTATTTTGTAAAAAAAATTCTAAATCACCTTTTAAATTCCATACCTCAACAAAACCATTTATGGTATTATCATCACTTTTAAAATCACTATGATATAATATTTCATTTCCAAATGTATCCTGATTTCTACAAGTCCATCGTGATGGCAACTTATATAGCAGCCTGCCTCCCAGTCCTTTATATTGAGTAAGAGATTCCATATTATTTTGAATAAGAGCTGTAAACTTTAGCCTCATATCGAAATTTTTTTCAAGTCCTAAAAGCACTATCATAAGTCCTATTATAATTATAGTAACCCCAATTTTTTTTTTATTTATCACTATTAATCTCATAATAAGTAACCAATATTACTTTCTAACAGGTATTACTATAGTATTTGCTCTAAAATCATAAAACATGAGCCAATGACCCATAGTGTCTTTATCCTTTAGGGGTATCCATGTAACAAATCCAGATTTTCCTCCATAAGGCTGATCCTTTTTGCTTTTAGTTCCTGGAATTCCATATATCAAATATTTTACCCTGCCATTTTTGTCACATTTATACCCTGTTAGATAATAATTATATTTTTTTATATATGGATAATATCCTACCATAGGATAATATATATAAGAATATTTATTATAATCAGTGCTATTATACATGTCATCCATAGAACTTATAGGTACCTTATTCCATACACACCTTTTTAATTCCTTGTTGATGTCTTTTATTTCCTTAAAGCCACTCATAAGTTGTATAAAAAATTTTCCTTCTGGACCTTTAGGATAACTTCTAGATACATTATCTTTTTCACATTCTCTCTGACATCTATTCAAATTTAATTTTTTATCGCATCTTAATCGGGATTCATCCACATATATTGAGCTATCATTATTTCTTTTTTCTGTAGCATTTATGTTTTTATCTTCAACTTTTTCTGCAGCATTAGATTTTGAGTTATCTTCGATAATCTCTTCTTCCATCACTTCAGCATCTACTTGAGCTTCTTTATTTTCTTCTTCACTTTCCGATTTATTAACTTCCTCAGATTTCTCTTGCTTTTCTTTTTCTTCTTCTTGTTCTTCTCTATAAGAATCTTTTTCTTCTATTTCTATATTTTCTTTAACTTCTTCTTCGTCTTCTTTGGCTTTCTCTATAATGTCCTCATACTGATCAAATACACTCTTTGTTTCAGTTTTTTCTGATTTTTCTATTTCACTTACTTCGATTTCTTCTAAATCTTTACTTTTATTTTGAGATACCGGGAATGCTTTCCACTCAGGTATTTCCGTACTTGCAAACCCGCTCATTACAGATATTATGTTATCATCTACCACTCTCACTATAGCAGCTCCTGACACCTTATCCATAGCTATGCCACTTCCTGCTACATCATTTGCAGCATATTCATAACTTATATCTGCTCTTCCATAATCATCTATGTTCATTTCACCAATTTTGATTATATTTTTTATATCTTTTTTATTACATATTAACATCATGTAATAGGGTGTTTTTTCTTTTTTTAAATTTTGTACATAATAAGATATTTTACACTTATCAT
>DAIMMR010000233.1:0-6248 GCA_036720575.1 Clostridium sp. | reverse complement strand
TAACACTCCTTACTACATATCATTTTACATATGTAAAGTACTTTAATGATTATTGCACGCTGCAGTGGAGCATATTTGTTACGATGGTAGCTTGGGCTATAAATATGATAATTTCTAGAGCTAACTTTAGAAATATAGTATACCCTATAACATGTGTATTGATAGCTTGCGCAACTATGTTTTTTATGTATATGAAAGTTTATTAAAAATTATAGAGACAATCTTTTGGTAGATTGTCTCATTTTTTATAATAAAAAAGAGGTATTTACATGAGAGTAAAAAAAGAAGAAATGAAATATGTAGCTCAGCTTGCTAAACTGGAATTTAATGAAGAAGAAGAAAAAGAAGTCATAGAAGAACTAGATAGAATGTTTAAATATATGGAAAACTTAAATGAATTAAATACAGATGGGGTGAATATAACCATAAATCCATATTGTATGGAAAATAAATTTAGAGAAGATACTGTGGAAGAATCTATGGATATAAAAGAAATACTGGATAATTCACCACAAAATCTTAAAGAATATATAGTAGTACCCCAGGTAATAGAATAATTTTACAGGAGGTAGTTTTATGAAGCTGACTGCACATGAAATTAGAAGTATGTTAAAAAACAAAGAAATAAGTGTAGAAGAAATCGTAAGATCTTATTTAAATAGAATAGATAAATTTGATACTATATTGGGAGCTTATTTATATGTAGAAAAAGAGGGAGCACTTAAAAGAGCAAAGAATTTGGATAAGAAAATAAAACATGGTGAAAAAATGGGCAGACTTTTTGGAATACCTATTTCTATAAAAGACAATATAAGCGTTAAAGGCATGCAAAACTCTTGTGCTTCAAAGATGCTTCAGGGATACATATCTCCTTATGACGCTAGTGTAATAAAAAGAATAGAGGCTGAGGATGGAATAATAATTGGAAAAGCAAATATGGACGAATTTGCCATGGGATCTTCAAATGAAAAAAGTGCTTTTAAATTAGCCAGAAATCCCTGGGATTTAAGCAGAGTTCCAGGAGGGTCTTCAGGTGGATCAGCTGTTTCAGTTTCAGCTTCAGAATCTGTAATGTCTCTTGGAACAGATACAGGTGGTTCTGTAAGGCAGCCTGCATGTCTGTGTGGTGTAGTAGGTTTAAAGCCAACTTACGGAAGAGTTTCTAGGTATGGAGCAGTTGCTTTTGCTTCAACTTTAGACCAAATAGGTCTTATGTCATCAGATATAGAAGATTGCGCATGTTTAACACAATGTATAGCAGGACCTGATAAAAATGACTTTACTACAGTAGATATGAAAGTACCAGATTACAGCAGAAGTTTGACTAAAGATATTAAAGGAATGAAAATAGGTATACCTAAAGAATATTTCGAGGATGGGTTAGATGATAGAATTAGAAAATCCATAGAAGAAGCTGTAGATGTACTAAAGCAGAATGGAGCTGAGGTTAAAGAGTGTTCTATTCCACTAGTAAAGTACTCCATGGCAGTTTATTATGTAATTGCAAGTGCTGAAGTTTCCTCAAATTTAGCTAGATTTGATGGAATAAGGTATGGGTATAGATCAAAAAGTTTTAAAGACTACAGGGACTTATATTTTAAATCTAGAAGTGAAGCACTGGGAATGGAAGTTAAGAGAAGGATAATGTTAGGAACATATATGCTTTCTAAAGGTTACTATGATGAGTATTATGAAAAGGCACTTAAAGTTAGAAATCTTATAAAGAACCAATTTGAGGAAGTCATGAAGAAATTTGATGCACTTATAGCACCTACTTCACCTACTACTGCATTTAAAATAGGTGAGAAGAAAAAGAATGCATTATCTATGTATCTTTCGGATGTTTATGTGCTCCCTGCTAATGTATCCGGTATGCCGGCTATATCTGTACCTTGTGGTATGGTAGATGGACTTCCAGTAGGATTTCAAATTATGACAAATTATTATAGAGAAGATACGATCTTTAATATAGCTTATAGTTTTGAACAATCTACTAACTGGCACAAAATGAGTCCACAAATTAGTGAGGTGTAAGAATTATGGAATATGAATTGGTAATTGGCCTGGAAGTTCATGTAGAACTTTCAACAAAGACTAAGATGTATTGTGGGTGCAGCACTGAATTTGGAGGAGAACCAAATAGTCACGTTTGTCCAATATGCCTTGCGCTTCCAGGTGCGCTACCTAGAATAAATAAAAAAGTAATAGAGTATACCATAAAATCGGGAATTGCCCTTAATTGCTCAATAAATAAAAAGAGCAGAATGGATAGAAAAAATTATTTTTATCCGGATTGCCCTAAAAATTATCAAATAACCCAACACAGATTTCCTCTGTGTAGGGATGGATACATTGAGGTAGAAAATAGCGAGGGAGAAAAAAAGAAAATAGGTATTGAAAGAATACATATGGAAGAGGATGCAGCAAAACTAATCCATACAAAGGCAGGTACTTTGATCAATTATAATAGGGCAGGTGTACCTCTTATAGAGGTGGTGTCCAAACCAGATATAAGAACGACCGGGGAAGCTACCTGTTATCTTCAGAAGTTAAAAAATATTTTGAGATCCATAGGAGTTTCAAATTGTAAGATGGAACAGGGGTCTTTAAGATGTGATGGTAATATATCCATAAGACCTAAAGGCAGTAAAAAATTTGGTGTAAAAGTGGAAATAAAGAATGTAAATTCTTTTAAAGCTCTTGAAAAAGCTTTTGAGTATGAATATTTAAGGCAAGTAAAGGCTGTAGAATCTGGAGAAAAGATAATACAAGAAACCAGAAGGTGGAATGAATGCAAGAATAAAACTGAAGTTATGAGGGCTAAAGAACAAGCTAGAGATTATAGATACTTTCCAGAAGGGGATTTAACAGCTATAAATATTTCAAATGAATGGATAGAGGATATAAGAAAAACTATACCTGAACTTCCTTATGATAAAGTTGAAAGATTTATTAAAGAGTACAATGTTTCAAAACACGATGCTGAGGTACTAATATTAAATATGGGGGCAGCAGATTTCTTTGAGGAAACTGCTAAGTTAAGCCGAAACCCAAAAGCTGCTTTTAACTGGATTATGGGAGATATATCAAGGCTTATGAATGAGAAATCTGTATCATTAAGTAAGCTTAAATTTAAACCAGAGGATCTAGTAAGTTTAATCAAGTTTATAGATTCAGGAATGATTTCTAATAATATAGGTACAGAAATAATAGAGGAAATGTTTGTAAGTGGAGGAAAACCTGAAGAAATAATTGAGAAGAGGAATTTTCTACAAAACAGCAGCGAAGATGAAATCCTGCAGATAATAAAAAAGGTTATGAAAGACAATCCTAAACCATTAGAAGATTATAAAAATGGCAAGAAAAGAGCTATTAAATTTATGATAGGTTTAGTTATGAAAAAAACTAAGGGAAAGGCAAATCCTAAGATTGTAAATGACCTTGTAAATAGAGAATTTAATAAAAATTAACTAAATAAAGGAATAGAAAACTATTTTAAAGCTTTCTTATTCCTTTTTATTATTATCTGGTTTAGTTAAAGAGCCGTCATCTTTCTTTGTCAAAAAATACATATATTGAGTTAGTTTTTCTACTAAATAGTTTCTATATTTTAATTGGGATAGCATTTGCTTCATAATTATAAATCCCCAAATTGAAACAAACATAATAGTACACATAGTTAAAACACCTAAAACTTCTAATGCAAGTATCATATTTACACTCCTTATATCTAAATGTACGTAAATATTATATCATAAAAAACATGGATTAAAAATAATACAGCCTAATTTGTTTATTTTTATAATAAGTGACAATAATTTAAATAGTATCCCATGAAGTGGGAATGAGGAGATATATATGAAGAAATTTATTTATATAATATTAGGTATGCTCATAATTTCCATAGTTTCTATAACTTTAATTGGAGGATCTTTGCAAAAGAAAGTTGAGCAAACTGAAAGCAGCGATTATAAGAATAATGTAACATATAACTTGGGTAAATTACCTGAAGATCTTATAATGCTTGATTCCAATAATTTAAGGGAAAAGGATATACTTGCAAACACATTTGAAGGACTTGTGAATTGTGATGAAAATGGCAAAATAGTTCCTGCACTTGCCGAAAGTTGGGATGTAAGTCAAGATGGAACTAATTATACTTTTAAAATAAGAAAAGATGGAAAGTGGAGTGATGGCTCTGATATTACTGCAGATGACTTTGTTAACTTTTTTTCTGATATTTTAAATAAAAACACAAATAACATATTTTCAGATCAGCTAAATTGTATATTTGGAGTAGAAGATTATAGAAAAGGCAAGTGTGATTTTAAGAATGTGGCTGTTACTGCTTTAAATAATAAAACGCTCAATATAAGATTAAATTATCCCTGTAATTATTTTTTGAATATACTCTCTCAGCCTATATATGCACTTAGAAATATTGATTCTAAACTCATAGATTGGAAAAAAGACTATAGATCAATAATGTATTCAGGGAGTTTTTGTATAAACAATATATCTGACAGCGGGGAGATTACATTAAAGAAAAATTCTCATTACTGGAACAAGACACAGGTAAAAAGTAATAGTATAACATTAAGCTCCTTAAAAACTAGTGAAAGTGCACTTGCTGCATTTCAAAGTTCTACAATAAATGTGTTTACAAATCCTCCTTTAGGGGAATTAAAAACTATAGAAGGTAAGGCAAAATATAAAGTCTCACCTGTACTTCAAGGGGAAGGCATAGCTTTTAATTTAAAAAAGAGTGGTATTGTAAATGACAATAACTTTAGGAAGGCAGTAGCTGCTTCTATTAATAGAAATAATATAGTTAAAAATATATTGAATAGCACTGTCTTGGAGGCAGACTCTTATATACCTCAATATACAGGAGATGGATTGAATGGAAAATATATAAATAAGGTATTTTTTCAAGGTACTGAAGATATGAAAAAAGCTTCTGATATGATGAAAAGTGTAGTAAGCTCTAGTTATGGAGAAACTTCATTAAAGCTTATATATTTGGATACAGTTGAAAACAAAAAAACATGTGAAACCATAGGCGAAAGTATAAAAAAAGCTGTGGGAATAGATGTGAAGTATGAAGGATATGAGCCTTCTAAATTCAATGAGAAGTTAAAAAAAGGTGACTATGATATGGCAGAGATAAAATACGAAGGATACTATGATTATCCTCTGTCATTTTTGGATATGTGGAGGTCTACATCCCAATATAATTTATATGGATATAGAAATGTGCAATTTGATAATAAATTTATGAATGCGGAATTTGAGAAAGATGGAACTAAAAGAATAGAAATAATTAAGGAAATGGAAAATATGTTGATAGAAGATATGCCAATTATTCCTCTATATTTCAATGATGTAATTATAAGTGAAAAAAACTATGTACAGGGTATTTATACTAATAAATTGGGAAATATAAAGTTAGATAAAGCTTATTTAGATGTTCATTGATAGAGTATATAGCTTTTTACAAGGCTTGAAAGGGCCTCATAAATATGAGACCCTTTTGCTAATTAGAATTGAAATTTGTAAATTGGTTTGAAGTGCTTTTTAATTGTCCTTTTGGAGTAAAGTATATACAGTTTGTTTCTAAAGATGAAAGGTTTGTAATAGCGTTAATTTGATCTAGGGTACATTTCCCGTTTTTTTCATGTATGCAACTTTCCGAGCAATTAATATTCATCATTAGGTATCACCTACCTTATAGAAGCAGACTTAGTTTTAAAGTTAAATTATGAAGTGCTTGTACTGTAGTTATATTATTATGTCCTAAATATTAAAAAATATTTTTAAAAACTTTTAGTTGTACTACTAGTGTGCTATTTTAGGACTTAAAAGATGTATTACAAGAAAAAATATAGACATATTTTTATAGGCGTCAAAGGAAGTTTTTACAGATTTAAAACTTTCCTTTTTTCTGCTGTAAGTTACGTATTTGGTAAAAACAGGTGCTATTTCACATGATTCAGGTGATGGAATTGAATCTGTTTTAAAATTTTGTTCTTCTCTTAAATCTTCAGATTTAAGAGAAAAATTTTCGTACCTTTCTGCACTACTTAGATCAGGGGCATCAGGCCAACTTAAAATTATACCTGAGTCTATAAGCTGACGCTTAAATATGTCCAGTACTATTAAACTGTTTTTGTCTTTATCCTTATATACATCTACATCTATGAGAAAGACTGTAAGATATAGGATGATTTCTAAACATGTAAATTCAA
>DAIMMR010000232.1:0-6256 GCA_036720575.1 Clostridium sp. | reverse complement strand
GCTATCCATCTCCCGCCTAAGAGGTGAGAGAATTTCGCACAAAAAAGTTAAAAGATAATGGACTCGCAAATTTAAATATAAAAAATAAAGATATTTTGATAATTGATTTAGGAAAAAAGAATATAGAAGAAATAGAGTATATACTTAAGGATAGAGTATTTTAGTATAAATAAAACATTAAGCTTCTATATTTTGAAAAAAACTTGTATTTTTTTTACCACCGATAGTTTTTAATATGGAATGATATAATCCTCTAGAAATTGTGTCTGCAAGTTGCATAACAGTAAACAAACGGGTATTTTGTAAGACCATAAATTCCATGGCTCCGCAGATATTTACAATACCTGTTATACTTAAATCTCCTACTTGAGGTAATGATTTTTTCATTGCAGATCCAGGGGTAAGAGGCTTTGTTTCTATTATTATTTTGCCTACATCTTGAATAGTGCCAAGGCAAGCATCAATTGCTATTATAAAAGGTTTGTTGTATTTAGAATTTATTTCAGTTATAATATTTTTAAGATTTTTTGCATGTACTGGATATTGTAAATTACCATATAGTTCAACTCTATTTCTCATTAAAAACTTCAATTTATCTCCTACTATTGGCCCTAAACTATCTCCAGTAGACCGATCTGTTCCTATACAAAGTATTACTATAGTTCTACCGGATTTAACAACTGGATATATTTCAGCACTTATTTTATCTCTTAAAGTGTATACGGAATTTCTACATGTAGAATCTAATGTTAATTTTTTAATCATAAGAAAACCTCCTATATTATGATTTTTGCCATATGGAGGTTAATTATACATATAGTTTACATTTTTTATTATAAACAGAGTTCTTGGCATCAGATGGAGTTTTGACTCCACCTGATGCTTAGAAATCGTTATCCAGGGACGTAGCTGATCTTTACTCCCACTTGGAGAAGTTGGAGTATTAGAGCAGGTAGTCATCGGATAAAGTTTTACAGCATGTCTAATTTATGAAATATATTAAAGAATACAACTAAAAATATGCAAAATATTATGCCTATAAGTCCGTCTGCTTTTAAACCTATAAATAATGAAGCTAGTACAGCTACAGGATGTATACCAAGAGATGAAGAAACTATTTTAGGCTCTATAATTTGTCTTATAACTGAAACCAAAATATAAGATATAATTAATCCTGTACAGATAATGTAGTTATTAAATATTGCCAGATAAATAATAGCGAGAGGTAAATATATAGCACCAATTCCTATAATAGGAAGCAAATCTGCTATAGCACAAGTTATACTGAGGATTAAGGCATATTTAATTTTAAACAATGAAAATACTATGAGTGTTTCCAAAAAAGTTATTAAAATTATTACAATATAGGATAGTATGTAATTTTCCAACATCCGTTTACTTTCATTATATATTTTTAATATTTTATCTGTTTTGTTTTGTGGTATCAAAGTATTCATATTTATTTTAGAAGAAGTCATATCTCTAGTAAAAAAGTATGTGGCAAGCAGCGTGAAAAGTATTACCATTAAGATGTAAGGAATTGTAGTCAATAGGTTTATTAAAGAAGAAACTAATTTACCTGAAACAGTTACTGCTATATTTGACAATTTAGTAATAAAATTTGTAAAGTTTTTTTCTAAAGTATTTATTATATAAGGATCTAAGTTATTATAGTATTTTTGCAATTTATAAAAAGAGTTATAAATGTTATCAGAATTCCTAGAAATATATAACTGAGTGCTTTTACCTAATTGTATAGTTTCTTGTGTAACTACCGTTATTCCAAATGATAATACTGTTATTATTATGGTAAAAAATATTATAGTAGTAATTAAAGAGGATAGTGCATTGCTGATTCTAAGTTTTCTCGAAATAAAAAGAGTAGGCCTTTTTAGTATTAGAGCAAAAACAAAAGCTAAAACAAATGGCAATGTGTAATTAAGTGTACTGAAGAATACTAAAAAAATTATGGTATAAAGTATAATAAATAAACTAATTTTATTTATTTTGTTTATCAATTCATTCACGATTTAAAAAGCTCCTTTCTTGATGTTTCATAATAAATTAAATGAAACATATTTTTTATGATTATATGAAAAAAAAATGTGTTTTGTTATATAATTATATTATTGGATACATAGATTTTACAATTTAAAGTATCAATGAAGTTTACTTGGTAGAAAAAGCAGGTATCTCAGATTTTTAATTTTGTGATAGTTGCTTTCATAGAGTGCTTGGGAGTGAGTAGGTAGTTATCAGATAAATTATTAGTTAAGTTTATATGATGTATCCATAAAAAACATATTTCTGATATAATGGTATATAAAAAATAAGTATTGGTTTTAAAGAATTTTATTAAAATTATGCACTAAAAGTAAATCTTTATACAATAATTATAAAGTAATCTAGAGTTGTTGTATATAACATAATAGTAAAATTTTACAAGGAGGTTCAGCTTTAATAAACTGAAATTATAATTATGAAAGAATATTATGTAGTAACTTTTAAAAATACTCACGGAGCTATAAATGGGGAAAAAATTTTAAAAGAACAGGGAATAGACGTAAATATAATGCCTACACCAATAGTCATAACTAAAAGCTGTGGTATAAGTATAAAAATTGACAGTAAGGATATAGATACAGTAAAAAGTTTGATAAATGAAGAAAAGTTAACTATTAAAAATATTTATGAAAGAAGTAATTTAGGATATAAGCAAATTTGCTTATAATTCTGGAGGTAAAACATGAAAGAAAATGGTGTTTTTTCTTTTCTTAAAGTTAGTACGTATGGAGATAATATTAGTATGGGCAAATTATCCATATCCACACAAGCTATGTATAATTTTGTTTGGATAATTATTAAAGTGATATTTATACTTATAGTTATGTATCTCATCATTAAACTAGGAAACAAAATAATAAATAGATATGTTTCAAGGCAGAAAAATTTTAGAATTTCATTGAATGATAAAAGAGCTAAAACTATAGGAGCTATTTTAAAAAGTGTATTAAGGTATTCAGTATACTTTTTTGGAATATTTACAATAATTACAGTCATATCACCTAAAGTAGGTGTAACTGGTTTAACTTTTGCAGGAATAGGAGGTGTGGCTGTTGGATTAGGTGCTCAAAGCATTATAAAAGACATTATAAATGGATTTTTTATATTATTTGAGGATCAATTTTCCGTAGGGGACTACATAAGTATAGATGATAAAAGTGGCATCGTAGAGAGTATGGAGCTTAGAGTTACTAAAATAAGAGATTTTAATGGAGACCTTCATATAATACCTAATGGACTTATTTCAAAAGTAACTAATCATTCTAAGGGGAGCATAAGAATTACAGTAGATGTGGAAATTTCTTATGATGAGGATATTCAAAAAGTCATAGAAATAATGACACAATTATGTGAGAATTTTGCCAAAGAAAATAGTTCCATTACCCAAGCACCTACTGTTCAGGGAATAACAAATATAAAAGATAACAGAGTAACCATTAGAGTAGCTGGTAAGGCTAAGGCTATGACGCAGTGGGATATGGAGATGAAGCTTAGAAGGGAAATAGGAGAAACTTTAAAAAAGGAAAACATAAAAACTCCTTATTTAGTAATAAAAAATTTAAAGGGGGAATAGTACATGAAAAAAGTTTATTACATTGGTGATGTAGTTGAAATGAAGAAAGGACATCCTTGCGGTAGTAATGAGTGGGAAGTAATAAGACTTGGGGCAGATATAAAGATTAAGTGTTGTGGATGTGGAAGAATAGTTATGCTTCCAAGAAGTAAATTTGAGAAAAGTGTAAAAAAAATAATTAAGCAAAATTCATCTGATGAAAAAGAGATACAATAATTAAAAAAATTAATTGATTTAATATTAAAAAAGTAGTAAAATAAATAACTGTAGTCCCTGCTGTGAAATCACAGCCATTAGCCCAAAGGGAGGAGGTGGAATCAATGAATAAGTATGAAACTATATTTATATTACAGCCATCATTAGATGAAGAAGCTTGCAAAGCTAACATAGAAAAGTTTAAGGGTGTAATAGAAAATGGTGGAGGAGTAATAGAAAACGTTGATGTTTGGGGTAAGAGAAAACTTGCCTATGAAATAAACAAAGTTAACGAAGGATATTATACCTTGATAAATTTCAATGCTGATCCTAAGTTACCAAAGGAATTAGACAGAGTATTCAGGATTACAGATACAGTTATAAGACATATAATAGTAAAGGATGAAAAATAGGTGGTGTTTTGATTGAATAAGGTTGTTTTAATTGGACGATTAACCAAAGATCCAGAATTAAGATTTACACCAGGAAATGGTACAGCAGTTACCACTTTTACTATAGCCGTTGACAGAAGATTTTCTAAAGAAGGACAAAAAGAAGCAGATTTTATTCCTGTGGTTGTATGGGGAAAACAAGCTGAATCTACTGCAAATTATATGAGTAAAGGAAAACTTATAGGTATTAGTGGCAGAATCCAGACTAGAAATTATGAAGCTAAAGACGGTACTAGAAGATATGTTACTGAGGTTATTGCGGAAGAAGTTCAATTCCTAGAATGGGGAGAGAAATCTGCAAAGAACTCATATAATCAAACTTCATCTGAAAATTTTGGAAAAACTCAAAACTTTGATGAGAATATTTATGGAGAGGATATTACTCCAGTAGATGATGGAGATATACCTTTTTAAAAGTAAGGAGGGGAAAGCATTATGGCAAATAATAGAGAAGGCGGAAGAAGAAATTCCGGCAAAATGAGAAGAGCTAAGAGAAAGGTTTGTGCTTTTTGTATGGACAAATCTGAATTTATAGATTATAAAGATATAAATAAATTAAGAAAATATGTTACAGAAAGAGGAAAGATCCTTCCAAGGAGAATTTCTGGAAACTGTGCAAAACATCAAAGGGAACTTACAGTAGCTATAAAGAGAGCTAGAAACATAGCTTTACTGCCATTTACAACAGAGTAGTTTATAAAGTGAAGAATTTTTATTCTTCACTTTTTTTAAATTGTAATTAGTTTTTTATTATAGATTTAATTTATGTGTGATTTTGCAGCATAATCAATGTTAATTTATTGCATAAAGCTATGAAAGCAACTAAAATATAATTAAAGGCTAGGAGGATGATTGTATGAAAAAAGAAAATTTTAACATAATGTATAATGTTAAGATAATAGAAGATCTAAAAGCTAATCTTTTATGTATAGTAGCAGATTTTTTTAAATTGCTTACAAAAGGCAGTAATGTAGCGCAAGAATCCATACTAGACTGTATTTCCGGGGGAATAATAGTATTATATTTACTTGCAGGGAGACTTGGCTATTCACATAAATCAGTAGACCAAACTATGAAAAAGAAATTGAAAATTGGTATAATTGAAGAAGACAAAATAGAAAAAGATGGCAAGGATTTAAGTAAACTATATAGTTATCTAAAAGAAAGGGAATAATGGAGGTAAAAATGCAGAATAAAACATATAACACAAGAGCCCTAGCAGAAGCAGGACTTACCATAGCACTTACAGTAATAATAATGCTTGTAAACATATATGTACCTATAGTTTCTATAGTTGCTAATTTTATAGTACCAATACCTATAACGATTTTGTATATTAGGCATAATTATAAGGTCACTTTGATTTCTGTAATAGCTAGTGGTATATTTATAGCAATGTTTTATAATCCTATATATGCAATATCTTCAATGATAATGGTTGGACTTACAGGAGTTGCACTAGGATATTGTGTGAAAAATAAAAAAAGTTTTGGAACTACAATTATTTTTCTTTCCATAGCAATGGCTTTAGGAACAACAATTTATACGGCTATCTACATATTTTTAATGAGTAATGATGGAATATATGGTTTTGTAAGTAAAATAGTGAAAAATTTCAACCAATCCATGGAAATAAGTAAAAGTATTTATCAGCAGGTAGGTGTATCCAGTAGTCAATTGGCACCTATAAAAGATTTAATTAAGATGTTTACACCAGAATATATTATGAGACTTATTCCAGGAGTAATTATAGCTAGTTCAGTTATTTTGGCATATCTAAATTACATAATAACAAGGGCTGTGCTTAAAAAATTAAAATATGAAGTTAATGAAGCAAAACCTTTTAATCAATGGTACATGAATACAAGAATAGGAACATTATTTGGTGCTATGCTTGTTTTAGGAATATTATTTAACAGAAATAATATGGCAATTGGACAATATTTAATTAATTCTTCAGGACTTATACTTG
>DAIMMR010000231.1:0-6276 GCA_036720575.1 Clostridium sp. | reverse complement strand
ATAACTATCAATTTTTAGTACCTCCTAAAATTTTATATTATAACTTCTATGCTAGCTCTAGAAGCTATTTACCTTGAAATTTTAATTAATGATATAAAAAAAGCAGGGCTCCTAATGAGCTCTGCCTAAATTAATCAAATACATTTTGTGTACGTAAAATTATTCAATCATGTATCTACAATTATATTACTCATTAGAAAAGGATTCAATTTTTTTGGGAAGCAAAAGTAACTAGCGCTAAAATAAAAATAGCCCCAGCTAAAAGTAAAGTTAAAATAATATTTTTCACTTAATGCTTCTATTTCCTTTCTAATGATGTTTTTCATTGAATTTACCCTCCATTGCAAATAATGCCATTAATTTTATAAATTAATTCTTAATCTATTTGTTCTCAATTATAACATGTTTATTCTTTATGTCAACAGTAAGTTTCCAATTCATATTTTTTAAGTATAAAATATGAAAACTTTGCTAAAACTAATGGAAAATTATTTTAAACCATAGTATAATTAAATTAAACATATTTTTAATAATATTAAAAATAAGTATATTATATAAAATTTATGTGAATTTAAAATGTTATTTTTAAATATACTATAATTTCAGGAGGAAATAGCATGAACACTTCTAAAAAACTGATCTTTGCTTTTTTTATATCAGCGTCTCTTATGAATAGTAAGGGCTTAGTAAATACTGTATACGCTGCTGATGTACCAAATATGAGCAGTAGTGCTTATACTGCTGTTGGAAATATATTTGCGAAATCAGGATACACCGGGCAATGTACCTGGTTTACTTACGGAAGAGTACTTGAAAAATTAGGGATTGCACTGCCATCACAGTTTTACGGTAATGCAGTGGACTGGTGGTATGCAAATGCCAGTTCAAACGTATACTCTTACGGCTCGGAACCTAAAGCAAATTCCATAATTGTATGGGGTGGCGGTCCACATGGATATGGACACGTTGGTTTTGTGGAAGAAGTAAGTGGAGATACTGTATACTTTAATGAAGGTAACTTTAATATAAGAGGTAATTATGATGGAAGTGAAAAAACGCTTTCAAAAGAAGCTATAAAAAATAGAGGAAATTTATTTCTTAAAGGATACATATATGTAGGTGATGGCAGGAAATCCATTCCAACTAGTAATCCTTCACCTAGCAGTAACAGTAGTTCAAATTCAGCCCCTGTTACTAGTATTTCTAAAACAGGAATTGTTAACATTTCAAATAGCAGTTCAACATTGAATGTAAGAAATGGAGCAGGTACCTCTTTTGGAGTTATGGGAGGGTTAAAGAAAGGCCAATCCGTTTCTATAGTAGGATCAGTTGGAAGTTGGTACAAAATTAAATATAATTCTTCTTACGGATATGTGAGCTCTTCTTTTATAAATACGAACTCACAAGCTAGTCCTAGTAGTCAGCCTTCTTCTAATTCGGGAGCACAATATTTATCTCCAGCTTCTGCGAAATCAGGTTATGTTAAGCTTAGTGACAGTGGATCATCTTTAAACTTAAGAACATCTCCAGGAGGTTCTGTAATAGGATCGCTTGCTAATGGCACTGCTGTAAATATATTAGGGACTAGTGGAAGTTGGTATAAAGTAACTGCAGACGGGAAGTCAGGATATGTCTCTTCTAGCTACATAAGTAATTCACAGTCCATAGTAGCAACTGCTGCAAGCGTTCAGTCTACAACTTTGAAAACTGGTACTGTAACATTAAGTAGTAAATCTTCAGTATTAAACTTACGAAGTAACCCTTGGACCGGCCGTATTTTATCCACCCTATCTTCTGGAACCAAAGTAACCATAACAGGCACGGATGGGCGTTGGTATAAAGTAACTGTTGGTTCTTTAACAGGATATGTTCATTCAGATTACATAAAATAAAAAATAATATTGTGTAGATATATCTACACAATATTATTTTTTATTGCCAAAAGAAACATTACCTTTCTTTATGAAGTTCCCTTTTAATTATTCATTTTTTTCTTTATTTATCTTCATTTTCATTTTAATATTTAATTTATCCATTAAATAATTTTTATCTGTTCCATCATCAGGAAAAATAACATAGCTGCATTTAAGATCGTATTCACTATACTTTTCATTCATAATTTTTATTTTACTATAAACATATTCCATTTGATGAACAACTGAAATGACTTTTCTGTAATTACAGTCTGGAACTACACTTATAAAAGTAGATAATCCGTATTTTTCAAATAAATCTGGTACCTTAAAAAGACTTCTCAACTTTTCATAAACCAAATCAAATAAAATAAGATAACTGTCTTTTACTTCTATTTTCTCATCTTGTTCTGTATAATATTTTTTTACTAAGCTTACCATGATAATTGAAAGCTTTTTATTTTGTGCCCCACATTTCACAATTTGTCTGGCAATATACTCTTGAAAATTCAAGTATACTATTTCTTCTGGTCTATCTGAATTTCTAGTAGATTTTATGAGTTTCGTTATTCTTTTAACTAAATTTTTACTATCGAAAGGTTTTAATATATACTCTGAAGTACCTTCTTTTATACCTTTTATAAATGCTTCTCTAGAATTTAATTTTGTAAGTATCATTACAGGAATGTTTAATTTTTTAGCCTTTATCTTTTTAAGTACTTCAAATCCATCTTCAGTGCTTAACCCCACCTCAAGTATTATCAAATTTATTTCTTCTTTTTTATCATATAACTTATTAAAGAACTCAAAGGAATTTCCACATTCATATACCCCAATCCCCGCATCTTCTAATACACGTCTCACCCTATATCTTACATATATCATATCATCTAATATTATAACTTTGTTCATAATTATTCATCCTATAACATCAATATTTTAACCATCCCTTTTATTAAAATTAATTTTTTCCATATTCTATTTATCGTCCAATACTACTATTATTTTATATGTATATTATACTAAAGGTTCATTTCTCATATCATTCCGCCATCTACAGTTATTATCTGTCCTGTTATGTATGCAGATGACTCACCTGCCAAAAAACATACAGTTTTTGCTATATCTTCACATTGTCCAAATTTGCCCATAGGTATATCTTCCATTAAGCTTTTCTTCTCATCCTCTTTTAACCAGGAGTTCATTTCCGTATCAATTACCCCTGGTGCAACTGCATTTACCCTTATATTCGAAGGTGCCATTTCCTTCGCAATAGATTTGGTAAAAAGATTTATAGCTCCTTTAGATGCAGAATAAATGGATTCACAAGCAGCTCCTACATTTCCCCACATAGAAGAAATATTTATTATAGATCCTGCTTTTTTAGAAATCATATGTTTTAATACAGAGTGAGTACAATTAAGTACCCCCTTTAAATTCACATCTATAATAGAATTCCACTCATCTTCTTTCATATCTATAAAAAGTCCTATTTTAGAAATTCCTGCATTATTAACAAGTATATTTATTTTTCCCATTTTACTCAAGGTGTATTGCACCATTCTTTCAGCATTACTATATAAACTAACATCTCCTTGTACTACCATTCCTACGGAACCAACTTGTTTTACCATATCTAGAGTTTGATAAGCCCCTTTTTCATCTTTTTTATAATTTATTACTACATTTGCACCGCATTTTGCTAAATTTACGGCAATACTTCTTCCTATTTCTCTGGAGGCTCCTGTTACTATTGCTACTTTTCCGCCTAAATTCTCCATATAAATTTCACACTTCCTATATTAACATAAAATTTACTTTTCAATTAATATTATACATTAAATTTACTTAAAATACGAAGAAGTTCCTCAGACCCACTTGCATTTTTCATAGTATACAAGGATATGACCCTATTTTCACTTGCTATTTCATCTATATTATCTGATATATCTACGGATGCTTTAGTTCCATTATTTGACGAATCCACTATAATACACATTATTTTAGTTATTACTAAAAAAGACTCATCTATATTTTCCATAAGCCCACAAAACTTTTTTAATACAGATTCAAATCTCATTCCGTCCTTTTCATAATCTTTGCTTATGTCCACCATTTTTCTATAATCTGACAAAATATTTCCCTCTAAAATTTTCAATATACTTTCGGCTGATTGGGATAGTTTCTCTACCGATTTTAAAGCATTTTTTACATTTAATTGTATATTACTTACCATGTCAGAAGATTGCATAGCTAATTTTCTTACCTCTTCTGCCACCACCATAAATCCCCTGCCATATTCACCAGCCCTTGCGGCTTCTATATTGGCATTTAATGCCAATATATTTGTTCTATCTGATATAGTTTTTATTTCTTCAGCCATTATAGAAATATTTTTTACTACTTTCACATTTTCCAGTGCATGTCTTAATTCATCACTATACTGTGTATAATAATTTTCAAAGTCATTCTTTGAGCTTTCCGTATCTCTTTTAATATTTAAAACCCTTTCCCTTATGTTTTTTGCAAGATCCAAGCCTTGATTTGCCTCTTTTACTGAATTTTTTATTTCATGCTTTACATTTGATATCTTTTGGTTCACTTCTTCTATAGAAGATAAGTTCTCCTGCATATTAGAACATATTTGTGAAGATTCATCTGAAACCAACTTTATTTCCGAATGCGATTTTTCAAACATTTTATTTACATTATCCGCAGCTTCCAAAGTTTCTCCACTTTTTAGTTTTACTTGTTCTATAATATACTCTATTTCATTCATTGCATAGTTTAATGCTGAAGCCGTATCTCCAAATTCATCCCTTTTATCAATTTGTATTCTATAATTCAAGTTAAACTTTGATAATTCCAAAGCGTACTTTCTTATTTTATGCAGTGGTTTTTTTATAGTTCCGGCTATAAATAACCCTACAACCAATCCTATTAAAATAAATAGAACAGTTATCATAATTATTTTGTATTTTAACATATTTACTTCACTAAATATTTCCTTTTTATCTATAGTAAGTCCCAGCGACCAGTTTAGGTCAGCTATTGGGGCATAGGCCATAAACATATCTTCATTATCTTTTTTATAATATCCCGAGCCACTTTTACCCATTATCATATTTTTTTCTAAACTTGCCAGTTCGTTTAAAGAATGATCTTTCTTTTCATCTTCTATAGTATTATCTCTATTTAACACCAGTTTCAAATCCTTATCTGCTACCTTAACCCCTTCCTTATTTATTATAAAGCAGTATCCGCTTTTACCCAGCTTTTCATTTTGAACTAATTTATTTAAACTTTCCATACTTATATTTGAAAATAATACTCCTACAATTTTTTCATAAGAATCTTTTATTGGAACTGCCACCGCCATTATCTGCTGCCCATCCGTATTCATCACTGGATCTGAAATAGATATTTTCCCATTTAATGCACTTTTGAGATAATAATTCTTGGTATCGTCTAAATTAGCTTTAGTCTTTTCACCAGTTTGCATATAAATCATACCACTTGAATCCATCACATTTAAGTTCACATATCCTAATTGTTTTGCTCTCATCTTAAGAAGAGGTGTCTGCATTGAATTATTCATGGATTTTATAATATCATTTGATGCTAACTCTTCAATTGCTTTAATATCCTGTTTTAAAGTTGCATCTATGAGTTTAGAAGATTCTACTGCCCTACTTTCAAGTGAAGATCTTATGCTATCTTCCATAGCTCTATAAGCACTGTAATAAGATGTCACTCCTAATATACTGCATATGAATATTATAAGTATTCCAATCTCACAAACTATTTTCACTCCCACGCTGTTTAAAAAAGATAGATTAAACTTTTTCTTCTTACCAAAATATAACTTTGAGACGCTTAAAAATAATTTTTTTAACATAAAATTCCTCCAACATATAAATTTACATCAATTATATGTTTTATTTTAATATGGTATTTTTAAGTTAATGTTAAATAAAACTTTTTTTAACATGAATTTAACTTACGATATTCGTTAAGTGAAATTTACAATAATATATTTGAATTGGCTTTTTTAATATGATATAATTGTAATAATTTAAAAGGGTCGGATGAAAATAATGGAATTAAACTTTTAAACCGTTATTAGACGAACCTCTGGAGAGACTCTTATGAGCACCGAAGGGGAAAACCAAAGTTGGGTGAAACTCTCAGGTACAAGGGACAGAGGATTTTATACAAAATAATAATTATTGAGTCAATTAATAGTTATTGTTTAAAATCTTATTTTCCAGAGACTAATTTAATTTGGTCTTTTTTTTATCCGATGACTACCTGCTCTAATACTTCCACTTCTCCAAGTGTACGTTGCGAGCAGCTACGTCCC
>DAIMMR010000230.1:0-6290 GCA_036720575.1 Clostridium sp. | reverse complement strand
ATAGGCAGGGAACTTTATACAGCACCGTTTATATGGGTGAATCTACAGGCAGGAGAGGTTAAAGATAAAGGCGATAAGTCTTATATAAATCCACATTTACACTTTAGAGTTAAGTCTATAGCATATAACGATAAAAGAGAGATAGAAAAACTGGATATAGTAGACAACAATAATGTAGTTAGGTTCTCTATGGGTAAACCTGCAATACCTAATTATAGTAAAAATGATAAACAGAATATTCAAAATAAAGAAAGCAATAATTCAAGCAATGGATTAACTTGTGAAAAATGTGGTAAGAAAATTTCGGAGAAAGTGGCAGAGTTCAGCACTTCTAAATTTAAAAAGAAGTTGTGCATGGATTGCCAGAAGACTTTTACAAGGAGGTGAGACTTTTGCCTGATGAAATAAAGAGAAGCTATTATGCCATAATTCCGGCTAATGTTAGATATGACGAAGATATAACCCCGAATGCAAAACTATTATATGGTGAGATTACTGCTCTATGTAACGAGAGAGGTTATTGCTGGGCTACTAATGAATACTTTGCTTCTCTATATCATGTAAGTAAAATTTCTGTTTCTAACTGGATTAAACAATTGATAGGAAAAGGCTATCTGCATTCAGAGATAATTTACAAGGAGGGTACTAAACAAATTTTAAATAGGTATTTAAGAATTCTTTATGAGCCTATTAAAGAAAACTTTAATACCCCTATTAAAGAAAACTTTAAAGATAATAATACAGTACTTAATACTACAGTTAATAATAAAAAAAAGAAAAAGGAAACCGGGCTGGACAAAATCATTGCTGATTATACAAATAATAGTGAGTTACAGGATAGCATTAGAGAGTTCATTAAAATGAGGAAGTCTATTAAAAAGCCAATGACAAATAGAGCATTAGAACTTCTATTGAGTAAATTAGATAAACTATCTGGCAGTGTTAAGGGGAAGGTAGATATTCTGAATCAGAGTATATTCAATAGCTGGCAGGGGATATTTCCTTTAAAGAATAGCTCATATGCGAGTAAAAAAGAGAGTGGTAATAATTTAGACAGTGCAGAAACATGGGACCCAAAAGCTTTAGGGCTTGATAACTAATGGATGAACTGAAATTTGCAGATAAATATCTACAACCATATAAAATTAAGGGCAGTGAAATAAACCCAGTATCATGTCCATATTGCCATGGTGGGAGACATAGAGACAAATATACTTTTTTCCTAAACTTGGATAAGCATACTTTTGTATGTCACCGTGGGAGCTGTGGTGCCTCCGGGAAATTTAGCGAACTGGCAAAATTATATGGTGAAAGGGCTGATTATGTATTGGACATATATAAACAAAAATTTGATTCTCTGGATAGAGAAAAGATATATAAAAAGCCGTCTATAAAGCTGAACAAGCTATCTAAGCAGGCAGAGGACTATTTAAGACTAAGGAAAATATCTTTAAGTACCGCGACACATTTTGATTTAAGGTCTGATAGCAAGGGGAATATAATTTTCCCCTACTACAACCAGGACAACGAGCATGTTTTAAACAAGATTAGGATACCTAGAAAGTTCGTTAAGGGTAAAGACAAGACTAAGATATGGCAAGAAGGCGGCGGAGAGCCTGTATTATTCAATATGAATCGCGTAGACATAGAACAGCCTATCTTACTTACAGAAGGTGAATTTGACTGCTTATCGGCTTATGAATCGGGCTATAAAAATGTTGTATCCATACCTTTTGGAACTGAAAACATGGAATGGGTAAATGATTGTTGGGAATGGTTGGATAAATGCAAAGAGTTTATTCTTTGGTTTGATAGTGACAGGGCTGGCAAGAGGGCAGTTGAGAAAGTTGCAAAGAAACTGGGGATAGATAGATGCAAGAAAGTTGAAGCAAACCGAAAAGACGCAAACTTAGTTTTATATAAAGATGGCTCCGAAAAGGTTCTTGAATATATAAACAATGCCAAATATTTTCCAATAGACAATCTGTTCAAAATGAGTGATATAAAGCAAAAAGACGTAGATAGGATATTGTATGGTGACAGGTTTTTAGATTACTTTTTAGGTGGTTGCAGAGGCGGAGAATTGGTTGTATGGACCGGCAAGAGAGGCGGAGGTAAAAGCACATTTTTAAATCAAACGTTGGTTGATACTATAGAACAGAAAACAAAATGTTTTATATACTCCGGGGAACTGAGCAATTCCAAAGTAAAACAGTGGCTAGATAGGCAGATAGCAGGGGAAAGATACATTGTGAAATACAAGGACCCGTTAACCGGCAGAGAAGAATATGGGGTCCACCCCGAAATAGAGAAAATTATAAATGCCTGGTATAGAGATTACTTGTATTGTTATGGCGAAGATGGCAGCAACGATGTGGAAACTTTGATTGAAATTATGACTTATGGATATAAGCGATATGACATAAAAAGATTTATTATAGATAATTTGAAGACTCTCAAGACAAATAAAAAAGAGGATTATTTCAGGCAGCAGGGGTTCATTGTGAATCGTCTAAAAAGTTTTGCAAAGAGATATGACATACACATAGATCTTGTGGCACACCCTAAAAAAACAAACAACAAGCTGGTTGAAGATGAAGATGTTGGAGGCGTGTCTGACATAATAGACCTGGCCGACAATGTGATTGCTATAGCAAGGATTACGGAAGATATGGCTGATAGTGCAAAAGAAAAAGAGAAAGAAAAATTTATGGACAATGACACGGTAATTATAATCCGTAAAAACAGGGAATACGGAGACACAGACATGAAGAACTTTTACAAATTTAATCCAATTAGTAAGAGGATGTATACAAAAAACGGTACTAAGACTTACAGCTGGGAGAGAAACGTAAAAGATAGGAATGTAGTTTTAGATACCAATGTAGAAGAAAAAGAGGATGAATGTCCATTCTAGGGGTGATTTTATGACACTTGAAGAACTGAAACAGGAATATAACGGGCTTATTAAACGGGAACTAAGAGCTGAGAAATGGATGGATACAGCCGATAAGGAAGACATTAAAAAGTGGATGCCAAACTATATGGGAATAACAATAAAACTCAGCAGATTGATGGCTGAATATAGAAAAATAACTGGAAAGGAAATGAGTGATAAGGAGGTATTTAAGGGGTTTGACCTATGAAGATGTGGTTAATAAATTGATTAGAGTTGTGGTTGAAGGTATAGCGAATACCACAGACGCGGAGACATTGGAGAAATACCAAAGGATATTGGACTTCTTCAACCAGATATTAGAGAGAGGAGAATAAAAAAATGGGTCTTAGAAGATGGGATAAAAAGAAAATAGCTAAGTTAAAAAAATATTGGCTGGTGAAAACTAATACTGAAATAGGAAATATGCTGGGTATAAGTGCTGTATCTGTAGGTAAAAAGGCTAGAGATATCGGGCTTGCAAATAAAAGAGAAATGTATCGAGGGGCAGATAGGGCATGGCATAATCCAAGATATACACCTGAACCGGGAGAGATCGAACAGTACGGACCACGATATGACACAATCAAGGAAATAGAGGGACGCAGGAAAACAACAATGTTAAAGCACGTTAAAAAGAATTTCAGGAAGGGTGACAAAATAAAGATTATAAACTATGAATCTGACAATTCCGCAACTTTGAAATACGGTAAAAGATATTTAACCCCAAAGAAGAAAAGCGGAGAGATAACGGACATAACAAATTGTTTAATTGTAGTACGTAGAAAGCATTATAATGAGTGTTTCAGATTTGCGGACATATTAAGCGGCAGAACAGTAGTGGAGGGGTTAGATGTATGCTAGCACATGGGAAAATAGCTATATTTCAGTGAAACAAGTAAAGGCAGTAAAGCATGGCTTTAGGAAAGGGCAAAAGATACGTTTAATCGAGCAAGGAAGCAGGAAAAGCAAAAGATATATCCGAGGGAGAGTAATTGCTAGTACAAAGTATTTTATAACGATTATGGTATCTAAAAACGGAATAGAGAGATACCCAGAAAGTTTTAAGTATGTGGATTTTATTCTGGGTGTAGTTCAAAAACTAGAATAGCAAAATTTAAAACGAGAAGGGGCAAATTTAAAAAGATAAATCATTTTTGGTATAGTTGGATATCTTGAAATAAAAATGTGCTTAAAATGGCGCTATGTTCGATAGAAGGTGTAAGAATAAAGTACAGAATATTCATACTAAAGAATTTAAGTGGAGAGTATATAAGAATAAATAACTATCGTGTAAATTATAAAATGAATAAAATATTTCATAAAAAGGTGATTAAATGGGATATAAAATACAATATATGGCTACTTATGAAGGACATACAACAAGTGAAGGAATTCAAAAGAAACTAACTGGAACTTCACTATTCTTAACAGATAGACCGATTAGAACCGGAATGCAATATAACAAAGTAGTAAAACAACTTACAGATATATTCAAAAAACAAGATAATCTGATAGTTAAAGATTTGCATATAACAAATTTGCAGATGTTAAGTTCTGGAAGAAAAATAAGAAGGAGGTAATAAAATTGATAAGTCTGAAACAGTATTTGACATCTGGGTTGGACTTATTCGAAGAAAGTTATAAAAAGGTAAGGTGCAGATATAAGGTTGATGGAGTGTGGCATAGAGCAAAGATAAATATGGACAAAGGAATTGTATATAGTGCGGATGGCAAGAAAGTAATTAGAAGGTGCCATATATGTATGTAGTTATTGGAATATTAGCTGTGGTGTGCGTGATTTTGTGTTTGAAATGGAGGGAGAAATAATTGAAAGAGATTAAATTCAGGGGGCAAAGTGCTTATGATGGTGATTGGCATTATGGATTTTATAGAGAATTTAGTATGCCTAGTTGCTGGGCAGATGAAGCGTATAAAGATGGTATTAATTATTACATTGATGAGAAAGGCTCAAATGAAAGTTATTTAGTTGTTCCAAGCACTATAGGGCAGTTTACGGGGCTAGAGGATAAGAACGGTGCAGAGATTTATGAAGGTGATATTGTAAGAGAACAAAGCAAAAGATTTAAGAACAGATATTTTATAGTTGAATGGCTTAGCGGGATAGGAAGTTACAGCTTTCAGCCAGTAGATAAAAAAGCAAAATCTTGGCCTTGCTTTAATATTGGTACTGCAAAAAATCTTGAAATTGTTGGGAATATCTATGAGAATAAAGAGTTACTGGAGGAATAGTATGGGGAAATTTAAAGATTTAACAGGGCAACATTTTGGAAAACTTACAGTTTTAAATCGGGCAAACAATTCTTCTGACGATAGAGTACAATGGCTATGCAAATGTGAATGCGGAAACAAAAAAGTTGTTAAAGCGGCTTATTTAATATCAGGAGATACCAAAAGCTGCGGCTGTATACAATTAGAAACCGAGAGAAAACGTGGCATAACGTGTAGTAAAAATGGACATTTAAGAAAAATTACTAACTTTGATAAATTTGAGGGAACAAGAATTAGAAATTTAAATGCAAAGCTTAGAAAAGACAATAGTACTGGGGTTAAGGGCGTTTGCTTTGTTAAAAAAACTAGTAAATATGTAGCTTATATTCGTATAAAAAACAGAAGAATACATTTGGGGTATTTTGATACTTTATCAGAAGCGAGTAAGGCAAGAAAAGAAGCTGAAGATAGATATTTTAAGCCCATAATTGAAAGGTACAGAAATAAAGAGTTACTGGAGGATAATCAAAATGTGTAGATACTGTGATTTTAGATTAAAAAGAGAACCTTTTGGCAAAAGAGAAATATTAAGAGGTGATTTTTTATTTGATGATAGAGATGATTGCGCTATTTGTATCTATATCGGCAAAATAGATTGTAGCAAATATGACAATAGGTATAATGCTAAATTTTATATAAATTGCACAGTCCATGACAATTATAATAGTGATGGTTCAGTAGAAATTAAATATTGTCCCATGTGTGGAAGAAGATTGGAGAAAATAAATGAATAAAGATTTGATTGATATAGAGCCAGTTATAAGATTTACAGAGAAGCCTTATCAACTTAAAAACAGAATTGAAAAACAATGGCAGCCATATTTGGGAGAGAAGATAATTCATATGGCAAAACCAATATATAAGAAGAATTATGAAGCATATTTGTTTTGCAAAGTTTGTTTAGATGATTGGGAAAATGTGTGGGATATAAGGGAATTTAGACTGTATATAGATGCTAACAACCCTAAAGAAGTGCGGGAAAAAATAATAGCATGGTTAGATAAAAGATATATGAATTTTGAAATATTATTTGTAAATATAAAAAGAATCGAAAGTGAGGATA
>DAIMMR010000229.1:0-6355 GCA_036720575.1 Clostridium sp. | reverse complement strand
CCAGCTATATACACCAAACAGAAAGTTAAAGCTATTACAGTTGCTTTTATAACACCTTGTATGAATATCTTCTTATTAAATTGTTGATTTAATAAGGCATCGATAGAACCAAGTAAAATGTTAGATATCATCAACAAAACTAATCCACCTGCTATTTTTAAAATTTCCATATCTACATATTGTAATAAATCCATCTTTTATATCTCCTTTTAATTTATTTATTATGGGGTATTTATTAAAGCCAATAATTCATTTATTGCAGATACAATACTTGTTTTATCAGTTGTATTTAATGTAGATAAATCACCAATATTAACATTCATACCATTCCATGTCTCTTTTTCGGTATCTGTTACAAATCTTGCAGTAGCAGATTGTGTTATTATTGAAGCAGGGTGGTTAGCAGGATGGACATAATTGTTAGCACTAGTTGCAATACCTGTCAATTTTGTTTTCTCTGCTGAAGTATAATCTTCTGTAGAAAGTTGTTTGCCAGCAACTTTGTCTACTTTATTTTCCAAGTCTGTTTGTTTCGCATAATAAGTTGATGATTGTCCTCCTAATGTGTCTGCATTTCCGCCGTTAGCTGGTAAACTCGTTGGAACACCTGTTATCATACTATAAGCATGAGTAGCAGGATGCGTATAATTATTAGCCCCTGTTGCGACTCCAGATAATTTTGTTTTCTCTGCTGAAGTATAATCTTCAGTGGATAACTGTTTACCTGTAACTTTATCAACCTTATTATTTAAATCTGATTGTTTAGCATAATATTCTGGTAATTGTCCTCCTAGTGTATCTGCATCTCCACCCATACTTGATCCTCCTGTTGACGACGGTTTTATCCACCATCCATTGTTTGTTTCAGAATTTATATTTTTGTTATTATATATATACATTTTACCTGTATCTAACTCATAAAAAATAGCTTCAGTTTTTACATTATCAGTTGGTTTAGTGTCTGTACTTAAACCTGTAAAATCTATTTTTCCATATATCTCATCGCCATGTAATGTTATTGCCATATTAGTTACTCCTTTTTAATTTATTTACTTAAAAATATAATATTGAGTGAATTATACGCCCATCCCCATTAAACACTATCTTACCATTTGCACCCATAGTTGTGCTTCCGCCACCATCTGTCGCCACAGCTATATCCCCAATATCTCCAGCTAAATCAATTAAATCATAATATAATGAAGATTGATGATAAATATTAGGACGACAAACCAAGTATAATTTATCTTCGGATTTATTATAAACTATCATTGTTTTATTGGTTTTTCTTAATACATCTGCGTAAGCACCCTTAAACCCGCAACTAGCAGGATCATAAATGAATGAGGAATTTGTCTTATCTAAAAGCCCAACGCCAGCTATTGCAACTCTAACTTTTGATAAATTTAATTCACCTAAAGATTTAATTCTTTTCATTTCAACGGTTTTATCTTTATTTACAACAAATGTATCTTGTGGATATGGTAAATGATTTGCATTACTTTGATAAGTAATTCCATCAGCATACAATATTGAAGTCGAATATTTTTTACCATCTGTTGTGCTCCAGAAAAATGTAGAATTTACATAATTTTCTTCCAATAAAATACTATTACTTTTATTTACTTCTTTAACTTTTAAATTTTCAACATCACTACATAACATAAATGTATTGTTGACAGTTTTAGTATACTCAACTTTAGGTTTAATTGGTTTTGGTTCAAAGGGAACAATAATATTACTAACCATTGGCACAGCCAATTTTTTAATTAAATCTTCTCCATATTTATAAAACTCTAAATATTGCATAGAATTATTGTCTAACTCCGCTTTGCCTTGTATTATTTTCTTAGATTCGTCAAGTGTCATTTCTTTCACCTCAATTCCTAATATCTTTAAAATAACATTTGCTTGTGCTTGTGCTATTTTTTTTAAATTTGAATCTATTTTTAAAAATGCTTCATCTTGTAAATTATCATGAAAACCATTTTCAATTAAAAAGATATGAGGACAGTTTGTTGCTGAAGCACCACGTATAACTCCATAATAATTATAAGTTTTGCCGTTTTCTACATAGGTACGAGTTTCAGCACCTCTGTTTGGGTTATTCATCACTTTAGATACCGCCAAAGATAATTCTTCAGCATATAATTTATCTTTAGGTTTAGAGAAATCATAAAAAGTTTTTACGCCCCTTACTGTACCCATTTTATCTGTTGGCATTGCATCTGAGTGTTCAGATATAAATAAGTCATAATTTTGTGCTTTTTGTCCACGTTTATACAAATCTAAATCTTCCTCATAGGGTTTAGTGAAATCAACTTGTACGCCATTTAATTCAAGTATTTGTTTTAAGTAATTTGATATCCTCCAAACGCCTTCATGTTCATAGTAGCCTGTTTGTCCTCGGTTGCCGTTACCTTTAAAATGACCAGAATCTATCATAACACTTTTCAATTTATCACTTCCTTTACATTAAAAAAGACGGTAAGAGTACCGTCTTATAAATCATTTAATAATTTAATCATATATTGTTTAATTTCATCTGTTGGAGCATTCTGGTTATTTTCACCATACATTGTTTTAAAATCTGATTCTACATCATACGGATCAATCAACATATAATCTGCCCCAAATAAATATCTAAAATCTTCCGCAAATATTTCTGCTGGTCTACTATACCAATTAGAATTATTTTTATTAGTATATTTATTAGGTATTCCCCTTAACTTTTTATACTCTTTTAATACTTTATCGCAAGTGTCCCAAGTACAATTTAATGCCTTATACATTAAAATATGTCCGATTTCATGTATAACTACGCAACCTATATTTTCTTTAGTTGGTTCTATAGTTCTTCCACCTAAAATAATATGGGATTCATATGCCCTTCCTTGATATGTAGTTCCATCATAGTTATTTCGTTTAATATTAAACATCATTAATTGGTCTGGAATTGTGAATATAGGAACGTCTAATTTTGATAAATCAATAGTTATATCATTTAATACTTCTTCAATTAATTCTTTTGGTATAGCAAATACTCTATTACTTTTGTAAGCATAATCAGTTTTATCTAAATATGTGAATTTCTTTCCATTTGAATTGTCAGGGAAAGTATTTATGTAATTTTGTTCATTGACGGTTTCTATTCTCATTTTCTTACCTTCTTTTTTCGTTGAAATTTCAACACCTTATTTCTAATAAAATACGCCATTTATCTGGTTAATTTAATTTCTAATATTTTTTCTATATTATCGTAATCCCAATAAGGAATTCTTAATAATGAAATATCATTATTTTTACAATATTCGTTTTTACGTTTGTCATGTATTTTAGTTTTAATATAATTTAATTTCGCTTTTTTATCCGACATCCCACCAAAATTAACTGGTCTAAAATGTTGTTCACCATCATATTCGATAAGTAATTTTATATTATTATCTCTATTAAAAATAACAAAATCATATTTTAAAAGCCTACCACCAACCCCAATTAAACCATCAAATGTGTGTTGTATTTCAAATTTTACATTATTTTTTATTAAATATTCTTTTACTTTTTCTTCACCACGAGTTAACTCTCTACATTTGGAGCATGATTTATTATGTTGAAAATTATTTAACGAAGTGTATATAATATGGTCATTTTCACATTTAAGAGTTAATGTGCTAGCACTATTTATATATTCCTTTGATAATAATTTAAATCCACCAACCTCATTTTCAATATAATTTTTTACATATTCATATGAATGAGATAAAGATTTTCTAAAGCAATCTTTACATTGTGCAGTTTTCATAACCGTTAAATTGTGAAATGTTGATGTAAATTTATTTCCACATTCACATAAAAAATCTAAATTATCATTTATTCCTGCGTATTCTGTACTAATAAGTGAACAATTAGTATTGTTTTCAATAAAGTTTTTTACATATTCATAGCTGTAGCGTAGATTAATATGAGGTTTACTTCTACCACAGTTTGGACATTGTTGTTGTGGTGGATTTTTATTTTTAAAGCAATTAAAAGTAGTCCGAAAAACATTCCCACACTTGCACTGTATTTCTAATTCTGACTGTGCATTTATATATGTATCACTTAACAATTTACAACCACTATTACTTTCAACTTCTATATATTTTTTAACATATTCATAATCAAAAACCCATAATTCTCTTTTAATTTTTGTGCTACATGATTTACAATGTCTTTTATTTCTATCTTTAAATTTGGCAAAAGAAGCAAAAAATATTTCTCCACAATTACATTGCATTTCTAATTTACTATTAATATCTTTATAATCGTTACTTAACAATTTACATCCACTATCACTTTCAAATTCTATAAAATTCTTTACATATTCATACGATAATTTTTTGTCATTGGCTAAATTTTGATAACCACACTTACTACATTGTCTTTTATTATTTTTAAATTTACTGAAATTGACTTCAAAATTATTACCACATTTACATTGTAATTTTAATTTCGTATGATTATTTATATATTCTGTAGTTAACAACTTACATCCACTATTACTTTCTATTTCTATAAAATATTTAACTTCTTCGTAAGTAAACTTTTTACTCATTTATTATTACACTCCTTTTACACTCATAAAAGGCAATATAAAAAGCAAGTAGTAAATTCCACGAGTGTAAATGGAAATGAGTTTGCAACCTCATCTACCTGCTTTGTTATGACTTATTATATTTTAACTTAATTCATATGTCATATTTATTCTGTAATTCTGATAGTATTTTTATTACTACTAATTCTTTTTCATCATTCATATTGACTATTCTCCTTTTTAATTTAATTTATATTTATAGTATAAATTAAACTTAGAGAATAGTCAACTGTTTTTTAATTTAATCTATTCTGCCAAATTTTTCTTTTGTGCCCTATTCTCCACTCTCTAATCCTAACGCATGTGTAACCACAGCACGCAAATTGAATATATTCGGCACTTCTTCAAACGTCATCATACCTGCAAGTATCAAAATTACATAACTTCTAACGATTTGCGAATCAGGTTTAAATGTCATCTTTATCAACTCCTTTACAAATTTTATTATATTTTTTATTGTTCTAAGCATTGTTGTACCACTTCTTTCAAGTTGAAAATATTCGGCACGTCCTCAAGTGTCTTTTTTTCCTGTTGTATCAACAATAAGTAGTTTTTCACTATCTGCGATTCTGCTGTAAATGTCATTACATTCCTCCTGTCAACGCTAATATCAAATCAATTAATTCTGCGTTCGCTTGGGCCTGTTCAAGTCTCAAAGCTTCAATCTCTGTCGGCTCCTGCGGTATCTCCGGCAGAGTAGCGATATATTCCGCTTCGGTCATACTTGATATCCATTCGGTGCCTGTCCATTTTGGACGATACAAGCCATTTGGTGGGTCAACCGTGATTATGTCATCTGGCAATTCTTCTGTGCAATTGCCGTCCTCGTAAAAGTTTTTTATTAGAGGTTCTATTAAAAAGCCCTCTGTGTCTATTTTATACACTTGTTTTAACATTTTATTTCTCCTTCACTTTAGATGGCTAAAATAAGGTTAGCATCATAAGTAGTTGCAAAGTTAAAGAAATCTGAATTGGAAATAACAATTCTTCCATCATAGCTATACCTTAATGCTATAGCCTGTGAATTATCGCTTGATTTAAAAACTAATATTGGCGTATTTCGAGAAATTTCGAATCCTGATGGTAGTTGAGCAATAACTGTTCCTGCTGTAGTTGTCCCAGGGGTAATTCGAATATGTACTTCTATTTGCCCTATCTGATTTTTCCTATATTGTAACGTGCCAGTCCATCCATTTTGTAAAGTAGCTATTATATAGTTCGGTTGAGTGGCTGTGACAAGTGTTTGCCATGAGCCCCAAGTGTTGTTCGCCCTGCATGTACGGAATACAATAAATTCTTTATTATAAGCGGAAACTTCCTGCCTGCTTCGGTAATCGTCCCCAATATAAGTAGTAACTAATACTGCGTTTCCGGATGCTTCAAATCCTGGTACTGTCATCCAATCTCCGGTGCCTAAAAAAACCATTACACCTCTTTTATACGTAGACGGCGGGTCTGTAATTAGTTTGTAATTCTCAATTTCTTTACGGTCAACTTTGTTATCGTCCAAATTATCATTTTGTTGCTTAACTTCATTAACCGCACTTACTAAATTTGTCTTGTTTGCTGTAGCTAAACTTGATTTATCTCCAATATCAGCATCTAATTCATTAATTGCACCAGTAACCGTTTGTTCAGCTGTAGTCATTATAATATTTCCAAGTGTTGTTTTAGCTGATAAAATATCTGTTTTATTAGTATTAACTTGAGTAACTAATTCTT
>DAIMMR010000228.1:0-6372 GCA_036720575.1 Clostridium sp. | reverse complement strand
TATAGTTAAACGGGATTTTAAGCCCTTGGAGTATCGGACCAAACGAAAGTAGCAAATAAGCAAAATCGGATACTATGAATAGGGAAGTAAGCAGAGTCTTTAAACAAATTTAAAAGTCCTATGCTTGCGTAACGGGCAATATATACGAAGATGAGAATAGATAATTTTAGAATTTTTCAGGGAAGAAATATATTTGCTCATAAAAAATGCATAAAAATGTCTGTAGATTTAGAAGGATACAGTGAAGTTCCTACTAAAGATATACCTGGGTTTAATTATAAATTGTTAAAGATCATACCTGAATTAAATGAACACAGGTGTGGAATTGATGAAGAGCATGGTTTTAGAAAAAGATTAGAAGAGGGCACTTACTTAGCTCATGTATGCGAACATATTATACTTTCCATTGAAAATAGTTTGGGAGTAGATGCTTGCTATGGAAAAGCTAGAGAAATAAGTGGTGATAAATATTATATAATATATGAGTATTTATACAAAAATACAGGGGTAGCAGCGGGAAAGATAGCTGTAAACTTAATAAATTCTCTTATAAAAGGAAAAGAGTATAATTTTAATGAAACTATAGAAGATCTAAAGAAAATATTAAAACGAGAAGAAATAGGATCAAGTACTTTAGCTGTAATATCGGAAGCTAAAAAGAGAGGAATACCTGTAACTAGAATTGGAGACAACAGTATATTTCAATTGGGGTATGGAAAGTATAGTAAAATTATAGAAGCCACTATATCCTATAATACAAAAGCTGTAGCTGTAGATATATCCTGTGACAAAATATTGACTAAAGAGATACTTAAAAATCAATGCCTTCCTGTAGCAGAAGGTGGAATTGTAAGAAGCCCTTTAGAATTGTTTATAGAAGCTAAAGAGATAGGGTATCCTATAGTTTTAAAACCCTGCTATGGTAATCAAGGAAAAGGTGTATTTATAAATATAAAAAGTGAAAAGGAAGCTATAAATGCTTATAATATATTATCAAAAAAATATGATAATATAATGATAGAGAAAAATATAACAGGAAAAGATTTTAGGATATGTGTGATAAACGGAAAGGCAATAGCTGTTTCGGAAAAAATACCTCCTTACGTTGTAGGAGATGGAGTAAGCACTGTAGTTGAATTAATAAAAAATATAAATAAAGATTCAGTGCGAGGAGAGGGACATGAGAAGCCTTTGACTACAATAAAAATGGATGAAGAATTAAAATCTTGTGTAAGTAAACATAGCTATAGGTTAGATAGTATATTACCTAAAGGTGAAAAATTAATAATAAGGGAAAATGGGAATTTATCTACAGGAGGGAAAGCAGTAGATTGCACTGATATAATATGTCAAGATAACATAAATATTTGTGAAAGAGCAGCAAAGGCTATAGGACTTGATGTGTGTGGTATAGATATATGCTGTGAAGACATAGGTAAACCTATAGACAAAAGTGGAGGTGCTATATTAGAAGTTAATGCGGCACCAGGTATTAGAATGCACCATTATCCTAGCCAGGGTAAGAGCAGAAATGTAGCGAGTGCTATAGTAGATATGATGTTTAATAACTATAAATCCATACCTGTAGTTTCAGTTACAGGAACTAATGGGAAAACTACAACTACAAGACTTATAGCACATATTTTAGGAAAATCCGGATATAATGTTGGAATGACTACTACAGGTGGAATATATGTAAATAATAAGTGCATATGTAAGGGTGATACTACAGGATATTATAGTGCTAAAACTATTTTGGCAAATAGGGATGTAGAGGCAGCAGTATTAGAAACAGCAAGAGGGGGCATAATAAAAAAGGGTCTTGCTTATGACCTGGCAGATGTAGCAGTTATAACTAATATAACGGAAGATCATCTAGGTATAGATGGGATACATACCATGAAGGATTTAGCTTATGTGAAGTCTCTTGTAGGAGAGGCTGTAAAAAAAGATGGGTATGTAGTTTTAAATGCAGATGACTTAGTAAGTATAAGTATAATTAATAGAATAAAAAGTACTATAATTATGTTTTCGAAAAATAATGATAATCCAGTTTTGAGAAAAAATATAAATAGTGGAGGATATGGAGTATATATTAGAGATAATATTATGTATGTAGAAAAGACAGAAAAAATAGTACCTATTGCTAAAGTGGAAGATATAAGAATATCATTAGATGGAAAATTAACTTACAATGTAGAAAATGCTATGGCTGCTTGTGCAGCTGCAGTAGGGCTTAATATAGACTGTTCTATTATAAGAAAAGGGTTTAAAACTTTTTATGGAGATTTTTCTTTTAACCCAGGTAGGTTTAATATGTATGATTTAAATGGAGTAAAAGTAGTTTTAGATTATGGACACAATATAGAAGGGTATAAAGCTGTTATAAAAGGTGCTAAAAATTTAAAATATAATAGATTAGTTGGAATAATCGGGGTACCAGGTGACAGAACAGACGAGAGTGTTGAAAAAATAGGAAGTATTGTGGGAAAGAACTTTGATTATGTATACATTAAAGAAGATAAAGATAGAAGAGGTAGAGAAATTGGAGCTATAGCAAGGATACTAAAAGTAGGCGTCGCAAAGTCAGGCTTTGATATGAACAAGGTGGAAATTATTCTAGATGAAAAAGAGGCATTAGAAAAAGCAATAGACACTGCAAAACAAGGAGATCTCATAATAATATTCTTTGAAGAATTAGATCCTCTAATAAAACTGTTAAATGAGAAGCTAAATAAAGAAAAACCAAATTTAAATTCACTAGCTATGATATAGGGAAAAGCTATACTTTTAAATTTTAAAAGTATAGCTTTAATTTTAAAATAGTATTATACTATCTTAAAATACTTTAATATTATTAAGTTATTTTGGAGGATTGAAATGTTAGTAAAAGCTTATGCTAAAATAAATCTCTCATTAGACGTGGTGGGAAAAAGAAAAGATGGGTATCATCTTTTGAAAATGATAATGCAGAATATAGACTTATATGATGTTTTAAAAATAGATGAGATTAGAACTGGAATACAGGTATGCTCTAATAATAGATATATTCCCTGTGATAAGAGAAATTTAGTTTATAAAGCAGCAAAATTGTTTATTGATAAATATAATATAAAGAATGGAATTAGTATAAACATAGATAAAAACATACCTGTATCAGCTGGACTTGCCGGTGGAAGTGCGGATGCTGCAGCTGTACTAAAAGCTATGAGAAATATTTATACTCCGGAAGTAAGTAATGACGAATTGAGTGAATTAGGGTTAAATATAGGGGCAGATGTTCCTTACTGTATAACAGGGGGTACTGCATTATGTGAGGGGATAGGAGAGAAGGTTATACCCCTTATGCCGTTTAGAAACCATATACTCATATTGATTAAACCGCCTTTTGGAGTGAGTACAGCAGAGGTATATAAGGATTTAGACATAAGTAAAATAAAAAGACATCCTAATACAGAAATTCTAATAGATGCGGTTAATAAATCAAAATTGGAGATGCTGAGTAAAAACATGAAAAATGTTTTGGAAAATGTAACTTTAAAAAAATATCCCATACTTAGAAAAATAAAAATTGATTTGATAAATTTTGGAGCAGTGGGTTCACTTATGAGTGGGAGTGGTCCAAGCATTTTTGCTTTTTTTGATGATATGCTAAAAGCGCAGAAATGTTATGACAATGTGAAAACTAGGTACAAAGAGGTGTTTATTACAAGAACCATTTGAAAGTTGAAAATTGAGAGTTGAGAGTTGAGAGTGAAGGTTGATTTTTAGCTATTGCAAAAAATCTTTAAATTTATATGTACTAACAATGTTTCGCTTTAGCGAAACGAATTGCTCCAAATTTAATCAAAGATTTTTTTAGTGTAACGGAAAAAATCCACATTAACTCTCAATTTTCCACACTCAACTCTCCACTAAAAGTTTGCTTCGTAATCTTTTTATATTAGGTGAAAATAAATTTTAAGATTTTTTTCTTGAAAATTTCATATTTTAGTAAAGATTCCTGTTTAGTTAGAAAGTTTATAACCAAACAGGATTTTTTATATAAATTTTAAAGAAATTCATAAAATCAATTTTATGAATAAATAAATTTTATTAGGCGAAAAATAAATTAAAATTACTTTATACAAAGCTGACAAAAGGGAAGAGGGAAAAATGTGAGAATAGTTCACCTGTTTGACAAATATTTTTTTATACTTATGGTAATTGAAGGAATCATTTTGACATTCATTGAATCAAAAAAATTTAAAAGAAATAGGTTAATAAAAACTGCTTTTAAATCTAGGGTAATTGGCGTAATTTTAATAGTTCTCTCAGTTATGTTATACGCCTTTTCTATCTATTCTTTTTAAGGAAGTGATAAAAGTGAAAGAAGAGATAAGAAGCACGGTGTCTTCTAGTGTAGATGAAAATATAAAATATTTAAAAGATCTGTTTAAGGATGATTCAGATGTGGTTTTTAGAGAATTTTATATAGGATCTGTAAAATCTGCAATAGTATACATAGACGGAATGGGAGACAAAATGCTTTTGAATGATCTACTTAGAGGGTTAATGGCTAGATCAAGATATGTAAAATATGTAGATAATATAAAAGATAGAATGATTAGTGTATCTGATATGAAGGATTTGGACGATTTAAAAAAAGGGGTGGATTTGGTTTTATCAGGAGATACTTTGATGTTTCTTGAAGGAATGAAAAGTTTTTATGTAATTTCTACTAGATTATGGCCTGCGAGAGGGGTAACGGAGCCTTCAGGAGAAACTGTTTTAAGAGGTTCAAGAGATGGATTTACAGAAACTATAAGATTCAATACAGCACTTGTTAGAAGAAGAGTAAGGGATACCAGATTTAAAATTGTGCCCAAACCACTGGGGGTAAGATCTAAAACCGATGTGGTAATAATGTATATAGACGATATAGTAAATACTAAAGCTCTAAAGGAACTTGAAAAAAGATTAGATAACATTAAAATAGATGCCATTTTAGATAGTGGATATGTAGAACAGCTTATAGAAGACAATAAGTGGTCTCTTTTTCCTCAGATTCAGAGTACTGAAAAACCAGATGTAGTAGCAGCTGCACTTTATGAAGGCAGAATTGCTGTTTTAGTAGATAATTCTCCTTTTGCAATTATAGTTCCAGCCACAATGCCTAACTTATTTCAGTCACCAGATGATTATTATCAAAGGTGGATATATGGATCCACTATTAGAATAATAAGGTTTATGTCTATTATTCTTTCACTTATATTGCCTGCTCTTTATGTTGCTGTTACTTCTTTTCATACGGGAATAATACCTACTAAACTGGCATATTTTATTGCAGCTTCAAGAGAAGGAGTACCTTTTCCAGCTTTTGTAGAGGCCATAATTATGGAGATAAGCTTGGCACTGCTTTTAGAATCCATATCTAGGTTGCCAAAGGCCATAGGGGCAACTACGGGTATAGTAGGAGGCCTTATTATAGGTCAGGCAGCAGTTCAGGCTGGAATAGTAAGCCCAATAATGATAATAATAGTATCAATTACAGCTATAACGAGTTTTACTACACCTAATTATGAGATGACAGCTGCATTTAGGCTTATTAGATTTTTACTCATAATTGCATCTGCAATTGCTGGACTTTATGGAATTATGATTGGACTTATATTAACATTGATACATTTAGTTAAACTTAAGAGTTTTGGAGTACCGTATCTGTCTCCAATGGTAAATGAAAACATTAATGACTTTAAGGATATGTACCTGAGATTGCCTTTTAGCTTTTTTAAAAGAAGACCACGGTATATGAAAACTCAAGACAAAATAAGGCAAAGATAAACAGAGTTCTTGGTTTCAGGTGGAGTTTTTTCTCCATCTGAAACTTAGAAATCGTTATCCAGGGGCGTAGCAGCCGTTATACCCCACTTTATGAGAAGATGGGGGGTATTACGGATGGTAGCCATCGGATAAATATAGACTTGGAGATTAAAATTTGCATATACTACAAATTATGAATTGCGAACTGTGAATTGGTAAGGAGATGGTTATTACATGACACAAAAAAATTTTATAACTGAATTTGGAATGTTCAGTACTATAGTAATAACTATGATAGGTGTAGGAGCATTTTTATATCCCGGAGAAGTGGTAAACTATTTAGGCTCAAATGGATGGATTGGAACCATAGTAGAAGGAATATTAGTTTATTTCTTAATTTACATTGCCTATAAGGTTATAAAATTAAATGGATATAACAAGTTATGTATAATACTACAAAATAACTTTGGAAAGATATTTGGGGGTATTTTGGCACTTATATTTGTTGCATATAGTATATTTTTTATATCCATGGGTATGAGGATATTTATAGAAGTTATAAAAATGTAT
>DAIMMR010000007.1:15654-35660 GCA_036720575.1 Clostridium sp. | reverse complement strand
GTATTCTCTTTTTTTATCACAGTCCAACCCTCCATATATAATTCTCAATCAAAGTATATATATGGTGGTGGACTGTAGGGTGAAAGTCCATCACTATGATGGACTTATTTGCTATGTAAATTTATCCTTTCAAGGATTCTTGTAATGACAGCAATTCGTACATCTATAATCACATTCCTTTTTTATATTGCAACAATTCACAAACAAATCTTTTGTACACACTTCTAAATGTTCTGCTACTTTTGCTAGTTTTTTTAAATATTTTTCAGCTGCTCTGTTTTCCATATCACTTAATTGACTTCTAGAAATCCCTGTCATTTCTGCTAATCGTCTTACTGATATCTTTTTTTCATTTCTATATTTTTTAATAAGTACCTGCATGGCAACCCCCTATATTCGACAATATTTTCATATATTTTATTTTACTTTAAAGCTATAAATTAAAATAGTGGAAAATATTTGTAATTATATACAAGTATATACACAAACGTATATACTTCTGCAAATGAGGTCGAACGAAAATCGCCAGTGTCCTGAAATAGCGGACAAGAGTGGGTTTATAATTGAATTATAGAGATAAATAACATTGACTATCCTTGTTTATATTCATAAATTTTTGCATTAGATTATAGAGGTATATGTTTAAAATTAGTATTACCTCTAAATTTGAAAACTGATTATTCTATATGCAATAGTATATAATATATAAAGGATAAGCAATGTTTGTAAAAAAATATCATATAATTAAATATATTGCTGTCTAATTTAGATATTTTCTGCATACGCAAATAAAAAAAGTAATATATTGTTATATGGGGTATCGAAATTTGACGTTGAAAACTTTATGGAACTTTGAAATAATTATGTTTAAAATGTACAAAAGGGGGACAAACATGAGTAAAAAAGCTAATATAGAACTTATGTCACCAATGAAAAATGATAATGAAATTAAAAAGGGAAACTTACTTATTGTAATTAATTCTTTTGAGGACTTTTTAAAAGAGTACCCTATAACATTTTTTAATCCAAACATATTTAAAAATATAAAGAAAGATAAATGAATTATTCACCTTTCTTTAAACTCTTCGATATGGCTTGAAGTCTTGAAGCTTCAATTATTAAATTTTTAACCTGTTTGTCAACTTGTGGGGGTATTGTACCATCTGGATTCATTAAATCATTTTCTATTAAACCTTTAACAAGTTGACCCACTATGGTTTCTTTCATGTCAGGTGTATTTTCGTAAATTCCCTGTAAGATTTCAAGCAAGGATAATTCTTTATTATTATCTTCTCTGTATAAAACTTCCACAGGTACTTCCAAAGCTTTTGCCAGTTTATTTAAAAGCTCAAAAGAAGGATTTTCATAAACTTCTCTTTCTATTCTGTTAATATAGGTATAACTAACATTAGCCTTTTCAGCCAATCCTCTTTGTGACAAACCTTTTGCATTTCGTATTTTTTTTAAATTTTTACTTACAATAGACATATTTTTACCTCTTTGTGTTATAGTATACGCTAATTTATTCTAACACAATATTTTTCAAAATGGAAGATATTTAAAGAAAAATATAGAAAAGAAAAGCTACCAGAAGCTAATGTTATAGTATATGATAATTTAAGTATTGATTTTTGTTAGAGTATATTATAACATATAACTGTAGAAAGGAGGTAACAAAAACTAATGAAGGAATATAATACAAGTTGATTATAACATAGGTTTTCCAAAAATACATAAGTTTAAGCTAGATTTTGATTGTATACAAAGGGGTTGAAAGGGTTGAAAAAGAAAATAACAGCACTTTTTAAAAAATACAAAATGAATGGTTGTATAACTCATCAGTTTATCTGTAGATATTTTGATACTAAAGATATTTGCGATTTAAATGTGTTAAGGCGAGCAAAATTAAACCCTATGTTGAAGAAAGAATTACTCACTTTGTTAAGAAATTATTTTAAGGATAGTAAAAAAGAGTTTGTTACTAAAATGTCACCTCGAGAGAAAGTTACATAAAATTTAAAACTAAAATTCTAAAGAAAGGAGGAAATAAATTGAAAACTCTAAAAGGTAGGCTAAAAATATTGTGATGGGGGAATTGATGTATGAAAGCATGGTATAAATGCCCAATTTGTAAAAAGAAAATCGCAATGATAGATGATAACAAAAATATTTCAGGAGTATTTTTAAAATGTAAGTATTGTAAGAACGAGATAGAAATAAAAAATAATATAGAGAGCCAGAATCCCGAGACCAGAGTGCTAGACACCAGAGTCCAGAGGTCAGAGCCATTAGCTGATACAGGTTGAATGTATCGAGCCAATGGCTCTTTTGTTTGCTAGAAAGGAGGTATGACATGAGCTTAATGGCATTGTGCAAGAAACATGGATATTCATTAAGAAGACTATCAGAAGAAGCAGAAATTTCATTACCTTATTTATCTAATTTGAATACAGGGATATATAGAAATCCATCCTTGCAAATGGTAACTAAAATTGCTAATAAATTAGGTGCATCAAGAGAAGACGTTATAAATGCAATTATAGAAGAAGATTAAAAAGGAGGATAGGGAGATGAACAATCTAAGCGTTTTAACAAAACAATCAACAATTAAATCTACAGAGCTTGTCGACATTATTAATGAGTTTAGAAAGCAGGAAGGAAGCAAAAGTATTTTACATCATTCTGATTTTATGAAGAAAATAAGAAAAGAGCTAGAAACGTTGAAATCTCTAAACTTAGGAGGTCAAGGAAATTTTTCCTCGGCTAAATATCCAGATGAACAAGGGAAAAATAGAGAATGTTTTGAACTCAACCGTGATGGAATGCTCCAAATGTTAAATTCTGAATCAGTTTATGTAAGATACAAAACTATTGAATACATCAATAAACTAGAAGAGAAGATTAAATTACCAACAACTTATAAAGAAGCCTTACTTCAATTAGTGCAAGCAGAGGAAGAAAAAGAAAAATTGCAGTTGGAAAACAATCAAAAAGATCAACTAATAGGGGAGCTTAAACCTAAAGCCGATTATATGGACAGCATACTTAAAAATAAAGGGCTTGTAACCATAACTCAAATATCTAAAGATTATGGCATGAGTGGTACTAAAATGAATGATTTATTACACGAATTAGGAGTTCAATATAAACAAAGTGGGCAATGGTTACTATATACAAAATATCACGATAAAGGATATACACATTCTGAAACAATTCCTATTACTCATAGCGACGGTAGACCAGATGTAAGAATGAATACTAAATGGACTCAAAAAGGCAGATTATTTCTCTATGATTTGTTAAAAAAAAATGGAGTTTTGCCAATTATTGAAAAATAGCAAATGTATTAAAAATATCGGTTGAAGAAGTTGGAAGGGCAATTATAGAGAATTGATTGGGAGGATGGCAAATTGAAAAAAACCAAAAAAAGTTATGACATGTTTAGTTTATATATGGATGCATATTCAAGAACAGTAGATGAATTTTCAAAGCAGACAGATAAAAATACACGTGTGGACTTTATTAAAAAACTTATTACTTATGGAGTAAAGATTGTGAATTCTAAACCTAGAGAAAAATTCACATCAATACAAATAGCTAGAAATAATTTTGAGTTTGCAGATAGCATTCAATCCCTCATGGGACTTTTAACTCCAAAACAATTTGAAAAGTTATTCCCTATCAAAAAAGATTTTGACGGACATAAATGGGAATGTAAAGATTATTTCTACACAAGGAAATATGTGGATAACTTAGAACAAGATAAACCTATGGGGAGCTGTAAAATCCCTAGATTACTGTGGGAATATGTGAATGATGAATTAATGGATTTTAGTCTTGAGATTATGGATTATATAGATAACATCAGAAGATTAAATGGTGAACCTTCATGTATAGAAGAATTTTTTTCAAAAGAAGGGTTGAAAACTTACACAATACATGAAGATGAAAAGGGTAAAAAGTTTATAGTTGACAATGAAACAGGCAAGTCAAAACCTATAAAAGCTAGACCAAGCTATTTAAAAGTAAAGATGGGAGGCAAAACGAATGAACAATAAAATTACAAGAGTGTTTGATGGACAGGAAATAAAAGTAATAACAGATGAAGGAAAGACCCTTATTAATTTAGCATGTACAGCTAGAGTATGTGGATTAATCAAAATAGCTAAAAGTGGTAATCAAACTGTTAGATGGACAGATAAAGGAGTTGCAGAAAAATTAAAAATTATTCATTCCACCAATGTGGAACATCACATAAAGGAAGAAATAGTTTTTGTTTTAGATGAAATTGAAAATGCAGATGATAGAAATTCTATTTATATATCAAGTTGGTTAAGTAAAAGATTAACCCTTGAGTGTCATAGTGAAAAAGCTATGAGGTATAAGAACTTTCTAGTTACCCTAGATGAAGATTTTCAGAATGGAAAGTTGTTTCAAAATGATAATTCTACTACGTTGGAACTTGTAAACCAACAATTAGGACTTATGAATAAACAAGTGGGTGGAGTATTAAAAGAAGTAAAGAGAGTTTCTAGTAGAGTTGATAATTTAGAATTGAACATACCTTTATTCAATGTAGAATGTAAGGAATTACAATCTTTGGTCAGAAAAACAGGAATAAACTCATTAGGCGGATATGGAACTTCGGCTTATAAAAATAATTCTTTACGAGGCAAAGTATATTCTGACATTCAACGCCAACTTAAAAGAGAGTTCGGAGTAAAAAGGTATGAAGCCATAAAAAGATGTCAGTTTGAAAAGGCGAAAGAAATTATTCAAGTATATATAGCCCCTACGGTGTTACAAGAACAAATAACCTTAGCTAATAATCAAGTTCATATATGAGGTGATATAAATGCCTAATATAGAACAGCTTTTAACAAAAAAGGATTTGGCTGAAAAATGGCAAGTAAGTATGCCAACCATAGACAATTATATTTCAGACGGAATAATAACTCCAATAAAAAACATACCATCTATAAGATTTAATCCACAGTATATAGCAGAGCTTGAAGGAGTTAAATTGGAAAAACATTCTCCTTTGGAATGGAGAAGAATGGAGAGAGCACTGGAACACTGGAAAGTCAGGGCAGAAAGGGCAGAGATGGCTTTAAGAAAGATAAATATTACTACTACGGAAGCCATAATATGTGAAAAGGAGGCGTTTCAGATATGAACATAAGAGAGACAAAAGAAATGCCTAGAAAGTTTTGGAATATCTTATGTGAAAATGACGTAAACCCAAACAATTATATATTAATGAAATCAGATTATGACTCTTTTACAATTAAGGACAAAAGAACAGGTAAGGTATTATTACCAATTAGGTTTTAGAGGAGGATATAAGTATGAATGAAAACTTATCTAAATTATTGGAATCTTCAATCAATAATGTTACCAAAGAGTATAAAAAAGTAATTTTTGTATGTATAGGAACAGATAGATGTACAGGAGATTGTTATGGACCTATGGTTGGAACTTTTCTAAAAAAACAAGGATTTAATGTATATGGAACAATTGAAAATCCAGTACATGCACTCAATATGGAAATTATCTTTAAAAATATGGACATGGAAAATAATCTCATAGTAGCTGTAGACGCTTGTCAAGGAGAAGATATTGGAGAACTAAAAATTTCTAATGAACCTGTATGCCCTGGCAAAGCATTCGATAAAGATTTACCCAAAGTAGGAGATGTAAGCATAAAAGGATCTCTATGTAATGAGCCTCGTAGTATATTCAACGTAAGATTAAATGACGTATTTAATTTAGCTAAAACCACCACACAAGCTATATGCAACGTATTCTTAAAAGAATATCAACCTATAGAAAGCTTAATCTAGGAGGCAGTATGACACATTTATGTTTGAATTGCTATGAAATCTTAGAGAAAGCAAAACATCTTAGATATATACCTTATAAAAATAAAGTAGGAGGATATTATATATGCCCTAAATGCCAAGGTGAGATAGTAGAAATAGATGATTTTATTCTACCTACAATAATACTGCTCAATCAAAAGGGATATAAAACATTACATTGCTGCAGTGGACACTCTAATGAAAATGTATCTAACTGTTATATCAAATTTGACGAAAGTATTCAATTACCTTCTATACCTAAAGGATTTAGGAAATCTAACAATACAATTAGAAAGATGTTTGAAAATCCAGAACTATCACAAATTGTTGAAACTGCAGTTGACTTATTAAAGTGGGCAAATAATTTACCTAAAGGAGATGTTGGTTATGCAATCAACAAAGAAGCGATTTGATTTAAACAAAAGATATATTTTTGATCTCAAGTTGGCTTTAGAATCAGAGGGGTTTGAGGAAGATTACCTAAGAGGTGAAGTGGATTGGAGTAATAAATGCAACGGAAAAGAGCTAAAAGTTACATCTTATAAAGCAGGATCAATTATAGCAGAAGGTAAGGAACACATAATATTATGCCCTTGGTGGTGTAGAGAAGTGGGATAAGGAGGCCATAGGAACATGGTATATGGAAGTAGCTTTAACTTGTTCTTTAAAAGTAACACGGATTTATCGAACCAAGAAAAAATAGAAAAACTAAAACAATATTCTACAGGAGATATGTTAACTTTACTAAGAAATATAGAAGAATCTCCTTCAGAATTTGAAGAAGAAATTATAAAGAGTGTGCTTACATGCTTGTTTGATAAAGGGATTATATGTATATAGCATAATTCAAAGTAAATATGCCTCTACATAAACTTAAAGGAGGTTTATATAAAATGGAAACAAGATATAGTTTCACAGTAACAAATAATGAGGTCATATTTACAAAGGATAAGGAACAAATTAGATACACGCATGAAAGGTTAATAGAAAACATTATTGCAGCTTTTAATTACTCTTATGATGATGCAGATTACTACGCTCAACATTTAGAAAGTTTATGTTTGATGGAATACTACAAGCAATATAAAGAAGCAATAAGAAAGAGCAATGAGGAAAAAGCAAGAATTGAGGAATTAAAAGAAAGAAAAAAACAGGCTGAAATTAAGCAGGAATTAGCTAAAGAAGCAGTTAGAATACTTGATAGACTTCATGAAAAGCTTAAAGACATGGATAAAGAAATAGATGACATTATTATTAATCGCTAGAAAAAGGCCCTCGTGGCCTGAACATATAAGGAGGATCGTTAATGAATATAGATGTATCAAAAATTGTCATAGATAAAATTAAGGATATGGAAGAAAAGAAAGTAGTTGAAAATGCTATTGAGGAAACTATAGAAAAGTCAATTATTAAAGCTGTAAAAGATGCTTTAGAAAGCTATCGTTTGAGACATATGATTGAGGAAAAAGTCGAGAAAGAAGTATCTGCAGTTGTATCACAGATTGGATTTACTGGTTATAACGGATTTATAGCTGAAAAGATTAAGCAAATAGTTGAAGAAACATGTAATGCTGACATAGCAGAAAAGATTGAAAAGACTTTCAATGGGATTCTGGTTATCAAAAGAGATAGCATTAAGCTTTCAGAAATTTGTGAAAAGTATAAGGAATATATCTGTAACAATACAGACGAGTCAGAAAAATATGAGCTTGAAAGTTTTTATGTAAGTGTAGAAGAGGAAGGTTCTCCATATAATTGGTTAACATTCAAATTTGCTAAAGAAAAATCAAAATACCATTCGTATGGTAATAACGAAATAGAATTTACAGTTCATAGAAATAAGGATGGTAAGACAGGGTGGATTAGCACAGTTCTCATTGCTGGTAATGCCATTGATGAAAAATTAAATTTTGGTCGTATGTCTGATATGGAAAAGCTTTTGTGCAACATTGCTTACAACAAAACGCCTATAGAAATTGATATTGAATGTGAAGATGACATAGACAATTACTTTGATATAGATAACTAGGTATATAAAGGAGGATTAAAAATGTCTGCAAAGGCTCTAAAAGAATATCTAACTTTATGTAAAAGATATGAAGTTCAACCTACAGTTGATGGCTTAAATAGTTTTGCAAAATATTATTACAAAGATGATTTAGACATTCATGGAGATGAAGTATATAACATTAGGACAGGAGAAACAATCTGTAATATTTCTGAAATCACAGATGAACAAACTTTTAATCTATTAAGATAAAGGGAGATGAATTGTATGGAGGTTTTGAACAAATATACAGAGGAATATCCAATAATAGAATATCCAGTTGAGTATGACAAATGGGGGAGGATGAAATATAATCCTGTTTACCACGGAAACCATGGTAAACCTTGGAGTACAGAGGAACTAAGCTATCTGATAAATTGGTGGCATGTAGCAGGAACAGTTGAAATGAGCTTTGCGTTAGAACGAACTCCAGGGGCTATAGAAGTTAAGATAGATCATTTAATAAAAACAGGGATTATGAAACCAAGGAGGGGTATAGTAGCATGAATAAATTACCTGATGCAAAGAAAGTAGAATCTTTAGTATCTGAGCTCATAAGAGAATTAGATATTGAAATTAATGATGTATGCCACGGTATATGTTTATGGATACACGATAAAGAGAAATTAATTATAGAATCATCCTGTAAGGAAAGTACCTCTATAGAAAATAATTTTACAGGTAAATATATAGAAAACCAGGAGGTAGAGAATATGGAATCAGAAATTTTAGAAGCTCCGCAAAGCAATGTGTTTAAACCATGCAGCATATGCGGAGAAAATATCTTAGAAGGTGATAGTTACTATGAGGTTGGTGCTCAAGATGTTTGCGAACAATGCATAAACACATTTAGAAGAATAGCAGAAAGGGATGAATAATAGTGTCAAAATTATATGAAATTTCAGAGAGATATAAAAACCTAGAGGATCTTTTAGACAATCCAGAATTAGAAAACATTAAGGAAGAACTCGAAAAATCTATAGATAGCATACAAGAGGAATTTGACTTAAAGGCTGAAAATATAGCTAAATTTATTAAATCACTGGAGGTTGATAGTAAAGGGCTTAAGGAAGAATCACAAAGGCTACAGTCCAGAAAAAAGACAGTTGACAATAGGATTTCATCTTTGAAAGAGTATCTATTTGAGCACATGCAAGCTCTGAAGAAAAATAAAATTAAAGGCAAGGTATTTACTCTGTCTATACAAAATAATCCCGTAAGTATTGAAATAACAGATGAAAAAGCTATACCACAAAAATATATTGTGCCACAGGAGACTAAATTTGATAAAAAGGCCCTTTTAAAAGATTTGAAAAATGATGTTTTAATAGATGGAGTAGATGTAAAACAAACACAAGGATTAAGAATTAGATAGAAGGTGTAGTGATGGATAAAGAAATAAGGCTTTTGGCAGCAGATGAAATTGAGGTACGTGTACAATCAGTAAAACAGACTAAGAATAACGCAGGAACTATATTGCTACTATACCAGGATGCTAGGGCGGCCATGAGATTATTGGATGAAGTCTATGGAGTAACAGGCTGGCAAAGAAGCCATGAAGTTATAAATGGAAGATTATTCTGTAATATTGATATATGGGATGATGATAAGAAACAATGGATAAGGAAGCAAGATGTAGGAGTTGAAAGTTATACAGAAAAAGAAAAGGGCCAAGCAAGTGACGCATTTAAAAGAACTGCAGTAAATGTAGGTATAGGAAGAGAACTTTATACGGCACCTTTTATATGGATTAATTTAGAAAAGTCTGAATACTATCAGAAAGATTCTAAAACATTGGCTTTATCGCCTACTGTAAAATTTAAAGTTAAATCAATAGAATATAATGAAAAGCGTGAAATAAGTAAATTAGAAATTATAGATACCAAACACAGAGTAAGGTATCCTTCAAAGGGAACTACAGCTCAAAATAATAATACTGGTAACAATCAGAATATTCAAGAAAATGCAAATAACAACGTTACTAATACTTCAAAATGTGTAAAATGCGGTTCAGGTGTATCTGCAAATGTATCAAAGTTCAGTAAAGAAAAATATAAAAAGGTTTTATGCATGAACTGTCAAAAGCTCGAAAAATAAGATGGTTGCCTTGGCAAGCAACCATCACCAACTAATAGAGTGTATAGGTGTAACTCCTAAAAACGCCTATACACGTACATTATAACACAAGAAAGGTGATAATATGCCTTACACGAAAAAACATTATTATTTGAGACTTAGAGATGATTTTTTTGAACGGGATGAAATAATACTACTTGAGAATATGGAAGGAGGATTTTTATATGTTGGCTTGTATTTGAAACTATTATGCAAAAGTGAATATTTCAAACGTGGATATAGGTATAAACATAACAAAGCATTTAAAGTGGGCTATAGCAACGTTAAAAGTTTGTCAGCAATGTTTTCAGAATCTGTTGATAATGTGAAGAATGCTTTAGAAACATTAGAAAAAGTGGGACTGGTAATTATTCGGGGAGCTGACATAATCATCAAAGATATAAATATAGACGTTAAAAGAAACAGAACTAGTAAAGAGTATCGAGAGTGGAGAACTTCAGTGTTTGAAAGAGATAATTTTACATGTGTTTCTTGCAAGCAGAAAGGTAAAAAGCTTAATGCTCACCATATAAAAGAATGGGCTAATTATCCTGATTTAAGATTTGAAGTTGATAATGGTATTACCTTATGTGAAAGCTGCCATAAAAAATTACACAAAAAATTAAGAAAGAAAATAACTAAGAATCTAAGGACAGAGGTGAAACGATATGGCAAATAGACGTATGTTTTCTTTAAAAGTAATAGACACAGATTTATTTCTGGATATGCCAGCTAGTACGCAATTATTATATTTTCATCTATCTCTAAGAGCAGATGATGATGGATTCGTAGCTTCTCCTAAAAAAATTCAAAAAATAGTGGGGTGCGGTGATGATGATTTCAAGCTATTGATAGCAAAGCAATTCATAATACCCTTTGATACTGGAATATGTGTAATACGGCACTGGAGAATACACAATTACATCCAGAACGATAGATACAATCCAACTTTATATCAATGTGAAAAAAATATGCTAGAAACTAATAATGGAGCCTATGAAATCAATGTGGATACAGAATGTATACAAGATGTATCCAACCTGGATACACAGGTAAGGTTAGGTAAGGTTAGCTTAGAGATAGAGAAAGAGATAGATAATACTAGAATATCATGGAGAGATATTCTAACAACCTGGAATGATTTACCTAGCCCTATAAAGCCTATAAGAGCAATAACAGATAGACGAAAAGATAAAATCAAAGCTCGTATAAATAGTCTAAAACTTAAACAGGAGGATATTATACAGGCAATTAAAAACATAAAGTTGTCTAGCTTCCTGCAAGGCAAGAACAGTAAAAGGTGGATAGTGGATTTTGATTGGCTATTCATGGATGATACCAGATTTTCACGGGTTTTTGAAGGTAAATATCAAGATAAGGGGGATGAGAAAAGGCTTGGATCTAATAAATCAGATAGTGGAAAAAGCGAAGAAAACACAGAAGATGAGGGAGAAAGACTTGCAAGAAGAGCACACGAGCTTTACGGAGACGTGGGAGATACTGAATGCGACTTCTGAATGTCCTTATGGAAAGTGTGATGGGACTGGAATGATACAGGCTCGAAATAAAAAAACTTTTGAAGTTGCGGGGTTCATTTGTAAATGCAGACAACAAAATATCTATTCTCAGAGAGTACAGTTTGCAAATATACCAAAGGAATTTTCGGAATTGACAGTGGCATCCTTTGAAACGGAACTTTATTCAAAAGAGGTTGATAAAGAATTAGCTAGGAATGCAAAACGGATATCTGTAGGCTATGTAAAGGATTATGGAAAATATGAGGATAGAAGCAAAGGGCTGTATTTCTATAGCAAAGCCAAAGGAAGTGGAAAAACAAGGCTTGCGGTAAGTTTGGGTAACGCACTTCTAAATGTAAAACATAAACAAGTCAAGTTTATAACGACTGTAGATATCTTAAAAGAGATCAGAAATACCTACAACAAAGAGACGAAATATACTGAATCTCAAATCATAGAAGGTATTACAGGGGTAGAGATTTTAATAGTTGATGATATAGGGGTTGAACGGACTAAGAATTGGATAAATGAGGTATTATACTCAATCTTTGATACCAGAATGAAGTATAAGAAAGTAACTATATTTACGTCTAACTGTTCTATTGAAAGTTTAGAACATGATGATAGGTTAAAAAGTAGAATCTTTAAAATGGCAATACCTGTTAAGATGCCAGAAGAAGATATCAGGGTTAAGCAGAGCAAAGAAGAAAATGAAAAATTACAAAATGACTTATTGGGGGTGGTAAGCAATGAGAAAAAATATAGAAGATTGGACTGATAAAACAATAAGAGCAGTTAGCAAAAGATTTAAACGAGGTCAGATAATAAAACTTAAAGTTAAGAAAAATAGAGGGATAGCAAGTGAAAAATATCAGGTCGTAGATACAACAGACTATAACTTGATAGTGTGCAGGATTAAAAATAAAAAGAAAATCTATAAAACCAGTTTTAAATATATAGACTTTCTTATGGAAGATGTAAAAGTGGTGTAGATGGAATGAGAAAGGGGTAAATCGGAATTAAAATCTAAAAAAGGTAAATTAATGCCTTGGAATATAAATGGGCTTTAAAATGCTTATAAAGAACTTTTAGGAATATGACAATTTAAAATTAAAGAGAATAAAGCAAAACATAAAAATAAGATTATGGACATGGATATTCTGCAATAAATTAAATACAGAATATTTGGTAAATAGAATAAATATAAATATTAAAATTTTAAAAAAGTAATTAGAAGGGAGAAAATTTTATGAAAGCTTATATAGAACAAAGATGTTTAGATGTTGCCAGATATATGGTATGGACTAAAGCTACTGTAAGAAAAACTGCTAAAGTTTTTGGTGTGAGTAAAAGTACTATACACAAAGATATAATGGATAGGTTACCTAAGATAAGTCCTAATGCTGCTAGGGAAGCTAAAAACGTATTGGATTATAACAAGGCAGAAAGGCACATAAGAGGTGGAGAAGCTACAAAGAGAAAAAGCAAAATGAAAATGTAATGGAGGAACTGGGATGGGGAAAGATTACAGTGTAAATTTAGAACTTGTAGAAAAAGCTCAAAAGGGAGATAAAAAAGCCTTAAATGAGGTTGCAGAACTTAATTTTCCATTGGTAACTAGCATAGTAAAAAAGTATTTAAACAGGGGATGTGATTTTGAAGAACTTTTTCAAATAGGATGTATTGCGTTAGTAAAATCAATATATCGATTTAATCCATCATATGATGTGAAATTTTCAACCTATGCTACGCCTATGATAATAGGAGAAGTAAAAAGATTTTTAAGAGATAGAGGAAGTATAAGAATATCGAGAGGGTTAAAAATACTTTGGCAAAAACTAAATCGTGCAAAATCAGAGTTAAGTGTAATTTTAGGCAGAGTACCCACTGTAGAGGATATATCCATTTATTTAGATATAACAGAAGAAGAGGTACAGAAAACAGAAATAATGTATACCCAAATAAATACAGATTCCTTTGACAGAGTAGTTGAACATGGGAAAAATGGTGGGGATAAAGAAACAACTTTAGGGGATATAATTTCAGATGGCTTACAATTAGAGGAATCTGTAATTAGAAATATAGACTTAGAAAATGCTATAAGAAAATTACCTAAAGATTGGGAAACTATAATCAGGTTGAGATTCTCAGAAGAGTATACCCAGCTACAAATTGCGGAATTTTTAGGAATAACACAAGTACAGGTTTCAAGGCTTGAAAAAAAGGCTCTTGAGAAATTAAAAAAAGAATTGGAGGGCAATAATGTGAGCAAGAAAAATGAAGCTATAAAAATGTTTAAACAAGGTTGCAGTAATAAAGAGGTTATGGAAAAGTTGGGAATTACAAAAGGTACAATGTATACCTACAAGGCGGTCTATAACAAAGAGCGATTGGAAGATAAGCCTACTAGTAGTAAAAAGGCAGAAGCTTTTAAATTCTTTGCAAAAGGTTTCAATAACCCATTAGTTTCCGAAAGAACGGGTTTAGGAATTTCTACATTGACAAAGTATAGAAATGAGTTTGTTAGAGCTAAAAATAGTGCATTTGATAAGTTTAAAGAAGGTAAAACAAAAGACCATGTAGCAAGAGAACTTAAAATAGATATGGAAATAATAGAGAAGTTTAAAGAAGAATGGAGGGAAGAAACTCTTTGTGAGGAAAAATTTCATTCAGAAATAGAGGTTAAAACACCTCCAGAGGAACCGGAGGTTGAAAAGACAAAAGAAGAAAATATATTAAAACCTGAAATTATAAAAGGAAAATTCTTGATGTATAACTTGAGTAACGGTAGCGATGAAAGTGATGTTAAACTTATAAGAGGAAAAGAAATTTTAACCATACCTGGAAGTAAAGAGGATATAAAGATAATTATAAAAGAACTTGAAGCTTTGCTGGAGGTAGTTTGATATGTGGGTTAGAAGCTTGATTTATTTTAGCAATTGAAAGGAGAAAAATGGATAGACAAATTAAATTCAGATGTTGGGATAAATGGACAAAACAAATGTTATCAGTATTAAGTATAGACTGCAAAGAAACTTATTCTTTAGAAAGAGAAAATATGGTATTAATGCAATAGATGATCATATAGAAATAATAAGAAGTGCAATAATGGAACAGTCTATAAGGTTAGTTAAAGAGCAAAATGTATATGCAACCGCCGAGGATGAAAGTGTTATAGAAAAGGGAGTGAAAAATAATTGAAAGCTATAACCATATTACAACCTTTTGCAACTCTTATAGCATCAGGAGAAAAACACTTTGAGACTAGGAGTTGGAAAACGGATTATAGAGGGCCACTTCTGATACACGCAGGAAAAGGAACTCAATATATGTATTTATGTGAACAGAAATCTTTTAAAAATATATTAGAAGAATATGGGTATATCAAAGACAATTTACCCTTAGGGGCTATAATTGCAAAAGTAAAATTAGTAGACTGTATAAAAGTTACACATGAGGATGGAATGGAAGCACAATTAGAAAATGATTTTATAACCAGAACTAAGGAATATATTTTTGGAGATTATACCCCTGGGAGATATGCTTGGCAACTTGAAGATGTTGAAATACTTAAGGAACCAATACCAGTTAAGGGGCAACAGAGATTATGGAATTATAAGGGGGAAATTTAATGTTAAGTAGAAATGAAAATGGTAAATTACAATTTCAATCCTTGGATTTTCAGATACTTATAGGAGATATGTTCTCTAAGTGTAAGAATGAGCATGAGGTTGAATGGGTACAGGAACAGTTACAAAGTTGCGTTGAATGTGAAGCAGAAGAAAGATTGAGCGAAGTGGAAGAAAGCGAGGATAAATAAGTGAATTTAAAAAAGATGTTAGAAGACCAAAAGAAATTAGATACTGCAATATTTAAAAATGCAGGAATAAGTGAATATCCATTAGAGAATATAAAACTTGCTCTTTTAGTTGAATTAGGAGAACTAGCAAATGAAGATAAATCCTTTAAATACTGGAAGAAAAATAAAAAAACGGATAGAACTAAGCTTCTTGATGAAATGGCAGATTGTTTACATTTCGCTCTTAGCCTGGAGAATTATTATTTAAAAAAATATTCGGATTATGATATGTCAAAATATGACTTTGAAAATGCTATAGCATTTAAAGAAATGCATAAACCAACAGAGAAAGATATAACAGAAGCTTTCTTGTATGCGTGTACTAGCATAACAAATGCTGATAAAGATACTTTAATGGTTATCATAGGACTTGGAATAACATTGGATATTTCTTTAGAAGAGATGGAAAAGGCGTATTACAAGAAGCATAAAGAGAACTATAAAAGGCAAGAAGAAGGTTATTAAACAAGCATACAAGGCTCAAATTCAAAAGATAAAAGTAATTAGGTGTAAATGAATTACTAAAATATGGAACGCTCTAAAATTGATGTATGAGCGTTCTACGGTACTAATATGTTAGGAGGATATAATGAAAAATCTAAATTATTTAAATAAATACAGAGTAGATATGTTTGGAGATGGATATTTAGGAGATGAGCATAACGGAGCCTTTAAACTAAAGATCAAGGGCGAACAATACTTTGTCATAGCAAGTGATGGAAAAGGATGGGAGCATATAAGTATAACTCATACAAACGGTCATAAAATGCCGAGTTGGAATACTATGTGTGAATTAAAAGATATGTTCTTTGAAGATTATGAAACAGTAATGCAATTACATCCTGCTAAAAAAGATTATGTGAATAATCACAAACATTGTTTACATCTATGGAGGCCTATAGATAAAGAGATACCGTTGCCACCTAAAATGTGTGTGTAGGAGGAAATTAGAGATGAAAAACAAGATAGGTGAAATAATAACCGTAGCACAAGACCTTGGTATAAAAATTATGGATGGTAAACAAGTTCGAGTTAAAAAAGGAGATAAAGCATTTGTTGACAGTAGAAAGAGAGTACATTATATTACTGGAGATGCAAGAGGAATGATTCAAGCCACTAATAATATAGAAATTGAAGGGTATGCTCATAGCAATATTGCAAAGCTAATATTTGAAGAACTTGATTTGAAATATGATTTAAGAGAAGTGTTAGTAAGTGACTATGAGATTTCAGAAGAAGAGTTTATAAGTGATATAGAAGATGTAATAACAAATATCTTTTAAGGAGGAATAATCCTATGATAGATAGAGAATATGGTAAATTTGTGCTAGTTTGCGATATATGCGGTGAGGAAGTAACTGGATTTGATACTTTTGATGAAGCATTGGAACGCAAAAGTAAAGAAGGATGGCGAAGTAGGCGAGGTCAACAATTGGATTTAAAAGAGGGGTTTGTAGATATATGTCCTGCTTGTATAGAAAGGGGAAATTAACTTGTGGTTTTGGGTGCAACTAATGTCAGAATATGATTATGATACAGTTAAGAATTGTTGGCTAGGTGAGTTTGAAACTAAGGATAAGGACAAAGAAGAAGGAGAGTTTTATATAAAGTTAAATACAGCAGAGGATATTATACAAGTAAGTAATCTAATAGGTGAAAATATCGAAGTTGGAACATTCTGTGATGAACCTATGATAATAATTTAAGGAGGAAAGTTTATGAAAAATATGCAATGGATACCAATAAGTGAAGGATTGCCACCAGTAGGCAATTGCATAATCGTAACCGTAAAAGACCATTACAGAAAGCAATTAGAACTTAGATACCCAGTGTGGTATATGGAAAAAAATTATGAACGAGGATTTGCCTTTTATTTTGGTGAAATAGGCAATATGTTGATGCCAGGTATAAGCGAAGTAATAGCTTGGATGCCGATGCCAACACCTTATGAACCTGATGATTTAGATTGGAGTGAGAAATAATGAAAATCGAAATTGAAATTGACGAAAAATATATAACTGAATTAGTATCACAGGAAATTGCAAAGCGTATTGTAGCAGAACGTGGATACGAAAGCAGAGAAGCAAAAGCAGGAATAAGACAAGGCGTAGATAAAGCAATAAAGGAATATATCTACTCTCAAAAAGACAAAGTAATTGATAGGGTGGTAGACAGAGCATCAATTGAGATTGTAAAAAAAGGATTGCCTAAACTTATAGAAAGGTTATAAATATTATGAAGCTACTTTGTATTGGATGTAAAACGAAATACAGTATACCATTATGGATTATGAAACGCATAGGGTATCAAAGATATAGTTATTGTGATATATGCTACAAGAAAAAAACAGGAAAGAGTAGAGGATTGATAGCTAAATTATTTACAAGGAAATAGCACACAATTCAAATAATAATGTAAATAAAAATTTAGGCACTAATACAGTAGAATCCTGCAATAAACATAGTATTACTGTATTAGTGTAATAAGAAAGTAGGTGGATGGATGAACTATGAAGAATTTCTAAAATCTAAAGAAATCAAATTCCAATCAAGCGGATTTGAAGTAAATAGAGAAAGCTTAAATAAGAACTTATTTGAATATCAAAAGGATATAATTCAATGGAGTTTAAGGAAAGGAAAATCGGCGGCATTTACGGAGTGCGGTACAGGAAAAACTTTAATGCAATTGGAATGGGGGAATAAAGTATATGAATATACAGGCAAAGATATATTGATTTTAGCACCTTTGGCGGTTTCAAAACAAACTAAAAATGAAGGTAAAAAGTTTGGAATAGATGTAAATATAGCATCAAGTCAAGAAGAAGTTAAACAGGGTATAAATATAACCAATTATGAAAAATTGCATAAGTTTGATATGAGTAAATTTGTTGGAATAATTTTAGATGAATCTAGTTGTTTAAAGTCTTTTACATCTAAAACAAGAAATCAGTTGATAGAGAAATGTGTGAACATTCAATATAAATTAGCATGTACAGCAACTCCAGCCCCAAATGATTTTATGGAATTAGGCAATCATGCGGAGTTTCTAGGGGTTATGACAAGGCAGGAAATGTTATCTATGTTCTTTGTACATGATGGAGGGAATACAAGCCAATGGAGATTAAAAGGTCATGCACAAAATAAATTTTGGGAATGGATGAGTACGTGGGCTGTAGTTATGAGAAATCCAGGGGATTTAGGATATGATGATGGAAGGTTTATCTTGCCTAAATTGAAGATACGAGAGATAACCGTTAAAAATGAAGAGGAGTTTGACACTTTAATTCCTATGGTAGCTCAAACATTACAAGAAAGAAGGGCAGCAAGAAAAAGCAGCTTAAATAATAGAGTGACTAAAGCGTCAGAATTAGTAAATAATTCAAGTGAAAATTGGCTAGTATGGTGTAATTATAATGATGAAAGTAAAGCGTTAAAAAAAGTTATAAATGATGGTATAGAGGTAACTGGAAGCGATACAGATGAACACAAGACAAATTCCATGTTGGGGTTTGCAGCAGGGAATATAAAAGCTTTAATAAGTAAAAGTACAATTTGTGGATTTGGGATGAACTTTCAAAGTTGCCATAACATGATATTTTGCGGTTTATCAGATAGCTATGAACAATTTTATCAAGCTGTAAGACGTTGCTGGAGGTTCGGCCAAGATGAGGAAGTAAATGTATATATAATAACTGGAGCCAAGGAAATAGCTGTAATAAATAATATAAAACGTAAGCACGAGGAAGCTCAAATAATGCAAAATGAGATGATTAAATACACCAAAGATATTATGAAACAAAATATAAAATCAACTTATAAAGAAGTAACGGGATATAATCCAAAGATTGAAATGATATTACCAGAATGGATAGGGGGAGTGGCAATTTGAAGGTTTTAAATCAAGAACAAGGAAAAGATTGGATTTTATATCAAGGAGATTGTGTAGAAGTTTTAAAAGGAATACCAACAAATTCAATACATTATTCAACTTTTAGTCCTCCTTTTGCGAGTTTATACACATATTCAAACAGCGAAAGAGATATGGGGAATTGTATGAGTGATAAAGAGTTCTATAAGAATATGGAATTCTTAGCACCCGAATTATATAGAGTTATAATGCCGGGAAGATTGGTTTCGTTTCATTGCATGGATATTCCGGCTATGAAGGAAAGAGACGGATTTATAGGATTAAAAGATTTTCCGGGGAATTTACTTAGGATATTCGAAAAGGCAGGATTTATATATCATTCTAAAGTTATGATATGGAAAGATCCTTTAACTGAAGCCACAAGAACAAAGGCGCTAGGATTGATGCACAAGCAAATTGTAAAAGATAGTGCAATGTGTCGCCAAGGATTACCAGACTATTTAATAACTATGAGAAAACCGGGTAATAATCAAGAGCCAGTGGCACATCCAGAGGGATTTACGGATTATATCGGCACAGATAAAATTAATGCTCCTAAAGTTGAAAGACCTAGACCAGATAAAAAAGCATATGAAAAGCATGAATCATATGTCGGTGGACCTGTATTCTCACATCAAGTATGGAGGAAATACGCATCTTCTGTATGGATGGATATAAACCAAAGCAATACATTAAATAAA
>DAIMMR010000007.1:13783-15484 GCA_036720575.1 Clostridium sp. | reverse complement strand
TGATTAGGAGGATAGTATGAAGAAAGTATATCTAATGTCTAAACAAGAGAAAAAAGATATGTGGTGGGGGGAGATATTAAGCGCTGTGGTAGGGTTACTGATGGTGATTAGATTTTTGATATGAAAATGTGAAATACTAGAGGGTGAAATTGTGATACAAATCTTAGAGTTATTTGGAGGGGTTGGAAGCCCGAGAGCTGCATTTAGAAATATAGGAGTACCAATCAAGGCGATAGATTATGTTGAAATAGATGAAAAAGCAGTAAGAAGTTATAACGCAATATTTAAAAAAGATTTAAGATATAAAACTCAATCTGTAGTAGGTTGGAATCTGAAACCAGACATATTAATTCATGGTTCACCTTGCCAAGATTTTAGTATTGCAGGACATCAAAAAGGTGCAGGTAAAGGTAGCAAAACAAGATCAAGCCTTATGTGGGAAACAATAAACATAATACAGCAGATGGGTATATGGAAACCTAAAATTGTAATTTGGGAAAATGTTAAAAATGTGCTTTCAAAATATATGAGACATAATTTTAATAGATATTTGGAAGAAATGCAAAGTATGGGGTATACGAGTGATTTTGAAATATTAAATGCAATGGACTTTGGATTACCACAAAGTCGAGAAAGAGTATTTACTGTGAGTTGTCTGGATGGGACATTGTTTAACTTTGGAACATTAGAAAGAGAGCCAATGAAGAAAATATCAGAATTTTTAGAAGATACTCAAGAAGAAAAATATATTGTATCTCAGCCAAGTATGATTAAGAGAATAGAATGTAAAAATGGGAGTTTTGGTGGCAGAGTACAAGTTATAAAAGATTATTGCACAACAATAACTACCAAACAAATGAGGTGCCCTAATTCCGGAGTTATAGACCTAGGAAATGGAAAGTATAGATACTTAACAGAAAGAGAATGTTGGAGATTACAAGGATATTCAGATGAAGATTTTGAAGCAGTATTAAAAGTTCATCCAGGTAAGGAAGGAAAACTTAATGGAGCTTTGTATAAACAAGCAGGTAATAGTATTCCGGTGCCAATATTTGAAAGTATGTTTAAACAAATATTGCAGTCATGGAGTAGTGACAAGTTGGAAGTAATTTAAAAATAAAAGTAATTTTCATATAAAGGAGGTAGTGGAGTGATTGCAGTAAAAGAATCAGATAATGTAACTTATTTCCCTTCTGATGAAGAAAAGCTAAGTAAATTAAAAGAGTGGGGATTAGTAAGTAGTAAAGCAAAGGAAGTCAAGAAATTCAAATATAAAGGAGCCTATACGGATAAAGAACTTGATTGTGATGTTATAGGATATATAGCCAAAGAAACTAATTCTAAATGCTTGAATAAGATATGTGAGACAGCGGTGATTAAAATAGGTGAGGAAACACATAAAATAGATCCTGCTTATTTAAAACAGATGCAGAGCAAAAGCTTCAATACTGAAATATCTAAATAGGAAGGTGATTAGAAAAAGAAAATAGAGAGTTAAGACGTGAGAATATAGAAAGTACAACAATGATTAGAGCTTTTGAGAGAAAATATGGAGTAGATGCAGAAGATATTGTAAAGGAAATTTTCTATAATTTCAACAAGTGAATTTTAGGGAATACGTCCTAAACCAGAAATAGATTTATGCTAAGTGTATTAGTAAAATAATAATGTAGTACAGTATAAAAGCTGTACTACATACAA
>DAIMMR010000007.1:9443-13602 GCA_036720575.1 Clostridium sp. | reverse complement strand
TTACAGTTTCAAAATTGGTTAGAGGAAACATTTTATCAGGAAAGATACACATTAAATGAAATAAGAAAGAAATTAGATATATCTCAAAATGCAGCAAGAAGCTTATCTAAACTTATGGACATAGATAAAGGGGCCTATACCAGAGGAAATATTGTAAGAGCAGCAATGGGCGGAAAAATAATTAAATTGGAGGAAATGAAGTGAAAACATATAGAACTATTGATTTACTTAAGAAAGCTTATGATGGAGAAATATTTAAGAATAAATTCAGAAATGTAAAAACAGGGAAAGAAATAGAACAAGGGAAAACGTCACTAATCAATTTCTTTTATGTTGATACACATGAAAATATTTTTAATATTTCATCTAACTTTGTAACTATAGATGTTAATAAAATTTTAAAGCAAGAATGGGAAGAAGTTTGGGAACCAGTAACTTTTATGGAAGCTGCACAAGCATATTGTGATGGTAAAACAATTTATTGTGAATATTCAGGATGCACATATGATTACAAACCTAATCGTGATAATGGATGCGTTGCTTTTTGTAAAATAATGAATGCTGATTGGTATATAAAGGGGGATGAAGAATAAATGAGAGATAAAATATCTGAATGTATAGATTTAATTACAGAAGAAATAGAGAGTCAACAAAGTAAAAAAGATGATTTTGATGTTACAGGATTGATAAAGCAAGGTAGAATACAAGGATTGGAATTAGCAAGGATGATTTTGTCTAATTATTGGGAGGAAAATTAGATGATAGAGTTTAAAGTCCCTGGGCCACCAATGGGAAAACAGCGCCCGATTGTAACTAGAAAAGGAGCTTTTACTCCTAAGAAAACTGTAAATTATGAGAACTATGTTAAAGAACTATATATAATAAATAAACTGCCAAAGTTAGAAGGGTATTTAAGTATGTCTGTAATGGCATACTACCCCATACCAAAGAGTACAAGCAAGAAGAGAAGAGAACAGATGCTAAAAGGCATAGTATTACCAGATAAGAAGCCAGATATTGACAATGTCTTAAAGTGCATATGTGATGCATTAAATAAAATAGCCTATGATGATGACAAACAAATTATAAGTATGTTTATAGCAAAATATTATAGTGAAAATCCATGTACCATAATAAGGCTAGATAAAATTTCAAGGGAGGAAGATAAGGATGTATAATTTAGAAAATATAAATAATGGAATATTGACTATAGATAGTAGGGAAGTAGCTGAAATGTTAGGCAGAGAACATTATGAGTTGCTTAAAGAAATTGAAGGGAGGAAAGACGGTAAAAATGTTGGGATTATACCAACGTTGGAAAAGGGGAATTTCCACGTATCCAATTATTTTATAGAATCATCTTATAAGTCAGGTACCCGGGATTATAAATGTTATTTAGTCACTAAAATGGGATGCGAATTAATCGCCAATAAACAGCAGGGCGAAAAAGGAATTTTATTTACTGCTGGATATGTAGAAAAGTTTAATTCTATGGAACAGAGAATAAAAACTCCTGTATTAAAAAGTAACAGTAAAGCAGGAGGATTAAATGGGCTTCTTAAAACATTAAATGGAGTTATGAAAGAAGAAAAAATTATAGCCCATAAAAGAGCCGAGGTCTTGAAGGATGTTGCGGGGCAATGTGGAATAATAATACCGGATGATTTTGTAAAGAAGCCTGAATATATGCAATTGACAATTAATATTCCTGTGGAAAGGTGTGAGATGTAATGAATAGACTTGACATAGATAAGATTAGGAAGAAAATGACTAGAGAGAATTTTTTAATATATGGAAGTTGCCCATGCAATTATGGACTTGAAGAAATTCACAGAAATAAATGTAGCTTTAAGGGAGTCAGCACTATTGAATGTATAGAATGCAAAAAGAATGCCATTAAAAATATAAAATTCAAGGATGATGAAGAGGAACCTAAAAAATATGCTGGATGGGAAATAGTTAAAATGATAGTTGAAAAACAGCTAAAAGAAGGAACAAGAGTTATATGGAACCAAGAAACAAATACAGAACAAGTATGTTTTACTCTAGCCCATGATGGATGCTTATATTCTGCTAAATATTACACAGAAGCAGGAATATCATTTTTCGTTAATGCAGTAGGCCATGATATAAACGGATATTTTACGATAGAAGAAAAAGAATATATGACTTTTAAAGAAGCACAAAAGTTAGGAACTCCAAAACATAAAACACTCGGATATTCATATCAGGATTATAAAGTAAGAGAATTTATAGAGAATATGGATAGAAAGGTATGGTATATATGATTGATGTAGAGTTTTGGTTAGATGAAGTAAGAAGATTATATAATGAAGGATGGCCTTTTAAGGATGCTATGTTGTTTGTACAGTTAGTGAAATTGAATTATGAGTTAGATAAATAATATAAAGACAGAGTGGATAAATGATTCCACTCTGTTTACATATATAGTAGTACTTTTGTGTGTAAATATCGAGTGGGTTCAGGAAAACAAATGTAAAAATGTATTGAATTATGGAAAAATATATTGCGCTTGTCCACAAAAAGTGATTTAATAAAAGAAAAGGAAGAACGAATTTCATTGAATATATTCCCATAAATTGTATAATTAACATAAAGAAAATTTACAGTTTGTGGGGGATATTATATGAGTAAAGCAGATAAATCGCAGACGAATGAAAACAAAAATAAACTTAATGAAGAACAAAGGGGAATGGGAGATGATGCAATGGAAGCTTTTATGATTAATAATGCATGTCTTAACTTGCCAACTTTAGAGAATATAAAAAAGTGTATAAAAAGCATAATAGATTCTCATAAAATGGCATCAGAGAAGAACTTCGCAGAAAAATTGAGAAAAGCACTTGAAGATATTAAATTCGAGTATGAAACTTTTGTAGAAGATGATGGGAGCTATACTTTTTCTTTAAAGGATATGGATATTGCGGTTAATGGCAGAAGTCGTAACGAAGCGTTAAATTTGCTTATTGCAGATGTAATAGAATACTGCCATGATTATTGTGACGATTTGGATTATTGGTATTCTGATGTTGATAGACGTTCGCACGTTAAATATGTTTTAAAAGTGTTACTCTATGATGATAATGAGCTGAAAAAGGATTTTATATGCCAAAGTGGTCAGAATTAAAAAAGTTTTGCGATAGAGATGGCTGGGAGTTATATAAGGATACTGATCATTATTTTTATAGAAAAAAGGATGAAAAAGGAGCTATTAGAAGAGTAAAAGTTTCAAGAGGAAGTAAGCAAATAGGTTATCATTTATGGAAAGAAATTTTAAAAAAACAATTGAGGGTAAACCAGGAATATTTTAATGATCTGATATAAGTCTTTGATAAGAGTGATCAAGGGCTTATTTTTATATAATAAATCAAAGAGAATTAATATAATAGTGGGTGACTATACATTTTTATTTTAGAAGGATATTATCATTATTTGTAGAAGTTTAATAAGTAAAAGAATAAGGGGGAAATAGGAAATAATGAACATCGATGAAGAAGAGTTGAATATCGACAAAGAGAAATTAAAACAAGAAATATTAGAGCTATTTAAAAAACATAATTATACAAGTAAATTAGGTGAATGTCCAATAACTACCTTAAAATTTCTTTTAAAAATAGATGATGCTTATTTAGATACTTTTCTAATTTATGGTGCTTTATGTGAACTACAAGAAGAAGATAAGATGATAAAAAGTTTTGAATTGTCTGATGGTAGTTTGAGTATGAAAATTAATTCGTCAAGATGGCATTTAAAACAACAAAACCTATACTAAAAGCACGGATTAATTTCTATGCTTTTTAAATATTGACAACGGAGTACATATGGCGTATCATAAGGTTAATTAGGGGGGTGTAATATGGCTGAAAATCCAAGATTTCAAGTAAGGGATACAGAAGAAGAATTAAAAAAGCTTGATGAAGCTATTAAAAAGTTAGGATATAAGGATCGGGCAGACTGGTATAGAGATATGAAAAGGAAAACAATAAAAGAAGCAAATTAAAGGGACTAAAAAAGTCTCTTTTTTTATTTAAAAAACTATTGACAACGGAGTACAAATGGAGCACAATATAGTTAAGATAAAGAGAGGGGATATGAAAAATGAAATTACAATTTATAAAAAATGTATTAGATGTTAAGG
>DAIMMR010000007.1:0-9285 GCA_036720575.1 Clostridium sp. | reverse complement strand
TAGCAGCAATAAACAAAGATTTAAAGGAATGTTACGGAGTATAGGAGAAATATTCTCCTTACTCTCTGCAAGATCAACGATATAAAAAATAGAAAGGGGATATGAAAATGAAAATAGAACGTGCGTGGATAAGAGAGGATGAATTTGAAATGGAAGTAACTTTAAATTATGCAAGTGCAGAAAAAAGGCATGGAATAGATGAAACTTATATTTATGACAAAGATGCAAATAGAGCTTATATATTAGATGATTCAAGAAGTTTAAGATCAGAAATGGATGGTGCTTTAGTGAAAAGAAGAATTAAAAAAGCAGTATTTGATGAAGCGTTAAAAACAGCAATAAAGATTGGAAAAGAACATGAGGATATGGCAATAATAAAATTAGAGAGAGAAATAATACCTCCAATAGAGGAATCAGAACAGGTTGTGGAACTTGAAAAAATGAGTAAAGAACAACTTATTGAATTGGTTAAAGAACTTTCAAAAGAAAGAGGAGCATCAGAAGAGGAAATGGAGTATATGGAAGAAGAAAGCATGAGAAATGAAGCTTACATGGAATCCCATGGTAGGATTGATTATGGATATGGTGTAGGAGCGTATGGCCCACTTTAGAGAGTGCAATGCTCTCTTTTTTATTTAAAGTGTTGATATTGCTAGTGTGTCCGCTGTGGACACAAATAAAGAAGATTTTAGTCGCTTCCCTTTTTAAAGAGGAAGCAATACTCCGTTCTGATAGAGTGAACACAGATCCTAGAATAGATTAATTTCTATGTCCTTTTTAATTAAAAGAATTGATATTACTTGGTTGGCCAGCCACTGGAAAACTTTTAATGGAATGTGATGAAATTGCTAGGTTGGCATATTACCTGTCAACTAGCGACAGAGATGATATAAATATCTATATCGAATGTTTAACCAGTGGAAAATCCCGCTCGTCAGAATTTTTATGTAATATCCAACACAGAGTCCAAAAGATACTTATAGATACCGAAAGATAATAAAAGACACTAAAAACTTATTGACAATAATAACATTATATTGTAAAATAATAATTGGAAGGAAGATTTTTTATGGAGAAAAAATATTTAAATACTCAAGAAGCTTGTGAGTTTTTAGGGATTTCAAAGGCTACATTATTTAGATTAAAAAAAGAAGGGAGGATTCCTTTTATAAAACTTGGAAATTCTTTGAAATTTGACAAAGATGACTTGATTAAATTTATGAACAATTTAAAAGAAGAAAACAAATAGAAAAGTCTGCTTTGCAGAGCAGACCAAACCATAATAAATACTCCTTCTTAGGAGCAATATTAAATATCGTAAATATATTTTATCATGCTTCTTAATAAAAATCAATAGGAGGTAAGATATGTGAATGAACTAACAATCTTAGAAGAACCGTTTGAAAAGATAGGAATAGGTAAAATAAGAATTGCATTACTGAACGGAGAACCTTTATTTAACTTATATGATGTTGCTGACAATTTAGGATACGTAAGGGAAAGAGAAGCTAAGGGCAAGAAATATAAACAAATACTAAAAGATGCAATCACAAAGATTTGCGAAAGCCTTGATATCACTGGGTTGACAGGTAGTGTGTCAACTTTCAATATAACTTACACTAATAGAAGTTTTATAGATTTTGAGAATACATGGTTAGATGAACAGAATTTTTACGATTTATGTCTAGGAAGCCATACTAAAAACGCTAAACCATTTAGAAAATGGGTATCTGGAGAAGTTCTTCCATCAATAAGTCATACAGGGCAATACAAGCTGGAAGATAAGAAGCTATTTGAAGAACCTAAACAATTAACAGTTTTAGATACCCTTAATGCAGTAAAGTTTATAGCAGATGATTTAAGGGTAAATGAAGCTAGTAGAATCAATATGTATTCAAAAGCTTGCGAGAATGCAGGAATCAATAGTAACTTTTTACCACAATATACAGACGGTAAAGTGGTAAAATCTCTTAAAAGCTTATTAGAGGAATTTAATGTAGGTATGAGTAGTATAGCTTTTAATAAACTCCTACTAGAAATTTTTATGAAAGAAATGCTGAAATTGAACGGATGCACAGAGAAGAAGGCTTATCTCAAGAATTTATAGGGAAAATATTTGGACTAGCTCAACCTACCGTATCCACTATAATTAAAAAGTTCAGGAATAAGTAATGGAAATATATTTTTAAGGAATAAGTTAATCTTCAAATTGAACAGGAGGTATATGTATGATAAGTAAAAGCGAAGTAGATGAAGCTATGAATTGGCTTAATAATGTTGAACACACATATCAAGAGATACATTCCTATGAAAAAACAGGTGAAAAGATAGGAGAAGATTCTGAAATTGTTGGAGAGGCAATGAGAAAAATGGGCTTTAAAAAAGGAGCAAGAGAAAAGAAACCACTTCTATTTTACCCTGAAAAATTTCTTCCTTTGTATAGACGAAGTAATAGATGTTTAAATAAATAAAAATATATAATTTAAGAGAGTTATGGGCTCTCTTTTTATTTAGAATAATTTGCTAAAAACTTATTGACAAGTTAGCTAGCTAGTTATATAACTAAAGTGACAGCTAGAAAGGGGGTAAGATTTTGGCTGGAAAAAATAGAAGAACCTTTGCTACTACCATAGATTCTGAAATTTCACAAGATTTTAAGATAGCTTGTGTAACGAGAAAACAAAACATGAATGAAATTTTAGAGAAACTAATGGTTATGTATATAAAAGGTGAAATAGAGATAGAAAATGAATAGGAGAAAGTTTATACCGTCCAAAGTAATTAAACTTTCCCCAGAAACACGCCAACTAGAGTTGGTAAATCTATTATATCATCTTTAGTTGAGATATTCAAATTAAGAAAGGTGATAAAATTGAATGAAATGATAGTTTTAAAAAAATCATTTGAGAAAGTTGGCATAGGCAAAATAAGAATTGCATTGCTGAATAATGAGCTTATCTTTAATTTATATGATGCTTGTTTCGGTTTGGGCTATACAAGTGAATCAAAAGATAAAACTTATTTATATAAAACAAGAATAGAAAATGTGTGCAAAAACCTTGATATAAAAGGGTTTGACGGAGTGTCAAACAATGAAGTTGAAATTACTAAATACGTGGATTTTGAAAGAGCATGGATAAACGAGCAAAATTTCTATGATTTATGTTTAGAAAGTCATGCTAAAAATGCAAGAGCTTTTAGAAGATGGGTAACTGGTGAAGTATTGCCATCCATAAATAGAACTGGAGAGTATAAGCTTAATAAAGAATTAATGTTTGAAAGCAAATTAGAAAATCTAAAACTAGAACAGCAAGGATTAAAATTTACAATAGAAATGCTAAATACTACAGAAGCTTCTACAGTAAAAATGCTAAAAGATTTTAATACATCTATGGGATTAAGTACAGCTTATTTACCTGATTATGTAGATGAAGAAGCAGGGAAGTCTGCTACAGAACTTTTGAAGCAATTTAATGTGCCTATGAATGTAAGACAGTTTAATAAATTAATGCTAGAAAATGGACTTATAGAGGAAAAGACTAGAAGATCAACCAACAAGGCAGGATTTAAGAAATATAAAAAGCTTACAGACAAAGCATTAAAATATGGTAAAAATAAAATGTCTACAGCAGGTACAGAAAAGGAGACACAGCCTTTATATTATGAGGATACATTCATGGAACTTATAAATTTTTTAAATTCTTTGAAAGGGGTGATGTGACTGGGAAATGTGATATACCTGAACAGAAGCAAAACGGAAGCTTGATAGGAATATCTAAAATAGTAGGCAGACCAATACAAAATTTTGATGATTTAACAAATCAAGAATTTTGGGATGTATTGTTTAGCTTACTTGGAGTTGATAAAAAGAAAATAATGGCAATATAAAATACATTAAAAACTTCTAAAAAAGATGTAATTTCCCTAAAAAATCAAAAAAACCCATGATATAATATAGATATAAGGTTATTAAGTAAAAAATAAAAAGGGAGTTGATAATTAAAACCTGATTAAATACGTAACAGAACAGGGAATAATATAAATATAACACATACCAATGTATGGAAAGGCGGTTGGCTTTTTCGAATAATTTTGTGCAGGTTTAGCTGTAGCCTTATAAGTACAGCTACCAATAGAATTTATCAAGCCTCTTAACAACGCTAAATGGATAAATCCAAGTTGGTAACTTACTTGTCTAAGGAACAAAGAGAAAAGTTACGTTAAGGTTTTATTCTTTGTACCAATAAACAAAGTACAGTGGAAAAATTCCAGGCTTTCAAGTTGTGGTTGAGAAACCCTATAAAAAACTGTTACTGCCACAATAGTAACGATATCCCGGGATAGTTTAATGGTTTTGGTCGCCGGGTTTAAAATGTATAGTTATAAGATATGTCTTCTCGAGAGAGTAATTTCTCTCTTTAAAATAAAACCGGGAGGATGTACTTATAACTTACAGATATGCTAAATACAGCGCGTGTGATTCGCTCCATGCTAACTGTATTAGTGTAATAATTCAGTAGTGATGGAAAGCATTAATTTATAGTTAGTCATATTGTGCAAGGGTGAAAGTCCCTTGTCTACTCCAAAAATATATTAGACACTTGTAAACCCTAAAAATTGATGTATTAACATAGTAAATATTATGTTAATCTTCAAAAATGTAAACTAAAAGAAGTAAGAAACATAAAAAAGTTTAATGAGTAAAATATTAATTCTACATCAAATTTTTCACATACCAGTTGTTCGGGATTTCCGAATGTCTGATAGTAACTAGAGGATAAACAAATGATTTTAAATTATTGTCTGTGCGGTTGCAGCAGACGTAAAGAAGAAAATGCAACCTCCAGGGCATTTTATGTCCCTCCTGATAATTTGATTTTTTATATTTATACCTGTGGTTACAGGGTATTAAAATAAATGCAACCCCACTATGTGAAAGCATAAATATAAAAACCTTACATTATATCCTAACAACTATATTAACCCCCATTGAATTTAGGTTTGGTAGGAGCCTTATTCCTACCGCCAATGCAGGGAACTGCAAATAAAATCATACTATATTTGTGTATATGTAGGATAGCATCCTGTGAGGTGCGAAGGTTCGAATTCCTAGACAATCATCTCAAAAACGTGGCTGGCGTAATCCAGCCCCACTATTTGTTCATATACAAAACTCCTTCAAGGTTTGACTGGAGCCTTAATTTCAGTCACCAACAACCTTTAGAGGTTGAATAAAAGATGGCGAGAGCGACATATACAATAACCCCCTTTCACTTAGTAGACTGCCATTACTCTAGCAGTCTACAACTACATATCTGACATGAATTTCAAAAGAAGGTGAAGCAATTGAATAAAAATGGTTCTTTTAAAAAGAAGAAGGTGTATTTTTCACAAGTGAGTAATAATGCATTAAGGGATAATGCTTTAAGTTTAAAGGCTAAAGGATTATATAGCTTAATTCAGTCATATCTAACATTAGAAGATTTTATTTTGTATAAACCCTTTTTAGAAAAGAAATGTAAGGAAGGCAAGAAAGCTTTTGAATCAGCATGGAAAGAACTGAAAAAGTCTGGATATCTAATTCAGGAAAGAAACAAAGATGAAAATGGATGTTTTTGTTGGACATATGAATTATTAGACGATGTTAACCATACCCCGAATAACTATCTATCCGAAAACCATACCTACCAAAAGGGAACTGATGGAAAGGGGGGCCGATATAATAATACTAACTTAAATAATACTGATCTAAATAATACTAAAGAAAAAAATACTAACTTACAATTTCTAAACGAAATTGCTTGGCCGGCAGGAACTATACCTTATATACAATCTTATTTAAGTATTAGAAACACTTATAGAGATAAAAAACACAAGAGGATACGAACAAAATATATTGATTTTATCATAGATGCAATAAATAAGTTAATAGAAAATGATGTAGATTTAGATGAGTTTGAAGAAACTGCAAAATTTTATTTAAGAGGCTTAGAAACTAGTAATGATGGAGATATAATTTATTTCTTAGAAATAGCCCAACCTAGATTCTTTGATATTACAGGAGATAGAGTTGCAATGGTAACTTACACTTAAAAATAAGAAAGGATATCTACATGACTAATGAAGAACTATTTAAAAACAATATGATAGATGAACTCTATGAAAAGAATCAAAAGTTTATATATTACTTAGTAAAAAAATATAAGAACATTCCATCTGATGATGTAATTTCATTAGCTAATATAGGTTTTACTAAGTCAATAGAATCATATTCCTTAGATAAGAATACAAAGTGGATTACATATTCTTCTAGGTGCATGGAAAATGAAATTCTAATGTATTTAAGAAAAGATAAAAAAGAGATGAATTGAATTTAGAATATGCCATATGTGGGGATGAAGAAGGAAATGAACTTACATTACTTGATATAGTACCAGATGAATGTAATATAGAAAATGATTTTATAGAGAAATTAGACATAGAAAATATGAAAGCTGCTATTAATAAGTTGCCGGATAAATATAGGAAAGTTATTGAATTACATTTACAAGGAGCAACCGAAAGGCAAATCGGTGAACAGATGAATATATCACAGAGTTATGCAAATAGAATAAGGCATGGAGCAGTATATAAATTAAGAAAATTAATGAAAGGAAGAGATTGTATGAATGAAAAAACAGAATTACATAAGGAGAGAGTAGAAAGTAATATTTTTCAAGTATCTCCAGAAAATAAGCCATTACCTGTGGAGAATAGACCTATCCTACAGGTAATAAAATTTGGTGGAAGAGTAGGAGAATATTTTATAAAGGGTGATTCTGTAGAGATTACATTAAAAGAGAATCAGAGTGTAGTGAAAGTGCCTAAGAAGTTTTTAAAATCATTTATTCAGGAAATTGCAGAGTTGGAAGTTAGGATATGAATAATGTAGAAAGACCATGTACAGTAAAAGAGTCTTTAGAACAGTCTCTTAAGGAAATGAAATTAATGAGAGAAGGTAAATTGCCAAAGAGAAATTTAGGTGATTTTCTGGAGGAATTAAAGAATGAAAAAGTATAGATTATATTTTGTAAATGGGAATACATTGGATATGGAATTAAGCGAGGAAAAGAAATGAGGTGTAATTATGAAAGAATGGAGTAAAGCAATAAAAGAATGTAGTGAATTTGCTAAAGAAGTAGAATTGACTGGAAAAGATGCTGAACAGGCTATAAATGAAGTGAGGAATAATAAAAGATATACTTTAGATAAAACTCAATTTGGAATTTTTGATAATAAGAAGAAGGAATATGTATGTAAAATAGATACAAATAGAATCTTTGATGAAAGAAGGATAAATGAATTAATAACACTTGCCAATCAAAGCAAAGAGAATAAGGGGAATAAACAAACATCAAAAGTTAAATACTGGTTGATCTATGCAGATCGGGAAGGAAGAAAAGCAAAACCATTTACAGATTTAGAAGTTATGGAAAGATGGTTGAAAAACAATCTTGAGATGATTGCAATTGCTAAAACTCAAACCATAGAAAGTGAGTGATTGTATGGAACTTAAAAGAGGCCAGAAAGTATGGGTATGGCATAAGAAGGGAGAACCAAAAGAAACAACAATAAAATCTGTAGGACCTAAATATATAAGAGCTGAATGTGATGACAGAGTTAAATATGATAGAGAAACATTAAGAGAAATCAATGGTTGTGGATATGCTAGATATATTATTTTGGATTTAGAAGAACATAAAAAAGATGTATATTATAGAGAAATAAAAGCTAAACTGAGAAGGTTTGACTGGAGCAAATTAGATAGAAATAAAATAGATAAGATTGTTGAGATATTAGAGTTAAAGGAGCAATAGTATATGGCTGTAGAAGTAGTAGAACTTACTCAAGCATTGTATAGCACATCTAAAAGACTTGATAAAGGAGCCGATGTTATAACTTCTAAGGCTAAAGAATTTGCACAAGCAGAAAAGGATTATAGGATGGCTTTAGCAAGGGAAATAACAAAGCTCAAGATATCGGGTATGCCAGTTACACTTATAAATGACTTGGCAAGAGGAAATGAAGAAGTGGCAAATTGTAAATTTAATAGAGATTTGGCTGAAAATACTTTTAAAGCTTCAAGGGATATGCTCAATGCTTTAGCAGTGGAGGTTAGCGCATTACAGAGTATATTAAAAGTACAAGAAAAAATTGAATGATGGTGATTAAATGACAATAGTAAAAACTATTCAGCAACAAAGAATATTGAAAAAAATTAGAATTAAATATAATCCAAATAAGAGAATTCAGTATGTATTTGCTTTTAGAGATAAAGGATATTATTTTAAAAATATAAAGGAAACGTATCTTGAGTTATTCAAAATTGTTTTATCCGTTGTTGGAGTTATAATTATAGCACCATTCTTAATTCTAGTGGGTATAAAACAGTGTTTAACCAGCTTGTTGCCTTACAGTTTGGTTTATACCAAAAAATACCTAAAAGATGACCCTTTAGTTGTAAAACCTAAATTCAAGGAAGGTGATTAAATGGATTTATCAGAATTTACAATAGAACAAATAGATTGGTTCTATTGTAAAAATAAAAAGAAGATACAGGAACTAGAAAAAGTAAATAAAGAACTTGAAGAAGAAAAGATATACAGAAAATGTGGGATTAAGGTAGGAAATGTAGTTAAGGATGATCGGGGAACAGGAGTTGTATATGAACTTAAAGAGAAATACTGCAAAGCTTCTGTGATAAAGAAGGATGGGGAAGTAGGCACCAAGGTATTACATATGTGGTATGGAAACTGTGAAAAGCTTTATGATAGCTACGAGGAATTTAGAAATACTGTAGATGAATTGGCAAGAGGTTAAGCGTATGAAAGAGTATGAGGAAATGATAAAAGCAGGAGAAGAATTTAAGAAAGCTCTGATAGCCGACCTAGAACAAAGTCTGCAATGTTTAAAAGAAAAGCTATTACCAGACAGGCCTAAACAATATAAAGCTATGGCAGCGGGTTATATAAATAAAATTAAAGAGTTGAGGGGTGAATAAAATGATCGAATGTAATACCAAAAGTTGTAAATGTAACGAAAATAGTAAATGCGTCTTAAAATCTATTGTGCTGGATGAATTTACAAGGTGTAAAAACTATGAATTTGATATGAATAAGGCTATTAATGTTGCACATGAGATAAGAGAAGAAGTGAGGATGAATAAATGAGTATAAATCCTACTTATCATAGGTATAGAGAGGAGAGAAAATAAATGAAAGTATTATTAAAAGGCATTAAAGGTAC
>DAIMMR010000227.1:0-6467 GCA_036720575.1 Clostridium sp. | reverse complement strand
CATATGTATATGGGATTTATGAAAATGGGAATATCTTTTATGTCAGCTTTCTTTTTTGTCATATTTATAGCTGGCTGGCTTAACATAGGTCCTCTCTTGTTTGTTTTGCCTCTTATTTGGTTTTATTCCTTTTTTGATTGTATAAACAAACGGTATTCTTCAGATGAAGAATTTTTAAATCTAGAAGATAATTATTTGTTTTCACTTGATAAACTATTGAAAGTTGATCAAAAAGCATTTACAAAACAGAGATTATTTGTAGGTATAGTATGTTTATTCCTTGGGTTGTATTTAATATGGGATAATGTAATGAATACTTTATGGGGGCATATTCCAAATGAGATATATGAGATGCTGTCTGATGTAACGAGAACTGCACCTAGAATAATCGTAGGTATTGCAATAATTGCTGCAGGTATAAAACTGATCAAAGGTAAAAAGAGGGAGATGGATAAAGATGTTTAAAGGTCGTAGAGTTGGCACCCTTACAGCAGGTATAGTGCTGGTTATATTTGGAACAATGTTTTTGCTAAATATGATGTTTCCCAATATAAATTATTATCTAATAGTGTCATTGTGGCCTATTATTCTAGTACTTTTAGGTATTGAAATTATTGTAGGCTATATAATAAATAATGAAGAAAAGATGAAATATGATGCAGGTGCCATTATTTTAGTAATATTATTATCTGTTTTTTCAATGGGTATGGCAGGTGCCCAGTTTATAATTCTTCATTTTCCCCAATGTAAAATCATTTTTTAAATAGGGAAAATCCTATTAAATTAATTTAAAATAATAGTTGACAGAAACAGGTTTGATGTTTAACATTAAACCTGAAATTTTTGTGTAAAGTTATAAAAATCAATATGCTTAGCGTATGCTACACGAGATATTAATAGGAGTGAGAGATATGTTAATGACTGATGTTAAAAGGTATAAAGCTGAAACTTGGGACATAATGCAATTTATGTTTGAAAAGTTCAATGATCATCAACTTCATTGTGTAATTGAATTGGATAGCCATATTGATGAGAATTGTTTAAAAAAAGCAGTGTATATGTCAACTTGGGAATTTCCGTTAATAACCTGTAAGTTTGTAGAAAACAAATCTTCACCTTATTGGCAAAGTTGTAAATTTACAGCAGATGATATTGTAAGAATAATTGAAACTGAAAAGATTTACGATGAGATAGAAAAATGTATTGTATTAAAAACAGATACATTTAAAGGACCACAGCTTAGGGTAAATATTATAAGAAGTAGTACTTGTGATTATCTTTGTATAATAATTAATCATATGCTTTGTGATGCTGCAGGCTTTAAGGATTATCTTTATATGTTAAGCTCTATATATTCCAATTTAAAAGATAACCCGGGCTATACTCCTAATTTTCAGATGAGCTCTAGAAGTGTAAGGCAAGTGCTGGATAACTTTAGTGATTTGGATAAGGTTAAAATATTTTTTTCTTCATCACAGGTGTTTAAATATAATGGAGATGTTTATTTCCCTTTGGAAGGAGATAATAATAGTCCTTTTGTTGTTGTTAATAAGATTACCAGGGATAGAGTTAAGTTTATAAAAAAATATGCTAAGGAAAGTAAAACAACTATAAATGATATTGTTCTTGCATCATATATAAGGGCTCTTCACAAAGAATTACATTGCAGCCATATAACTATTCCTTGTCCTGTGGATCTTAGAAGGTATATTCCAGAAAAGAAGGCACAGGGAATATGTAACTTAACATCAAATATGGTATGTGATATAGGAAAAGATATAGGTGAAAATTATAAAGAAACTCTTTTGAAGGTAAAAAAGTCCATGGAACATGAAAAGAAAAGTTTTTCATGTCTTAATGGTCCAATGATGCTTGAAATTATATTTTCGCTATTACCTTATAAATTTGCAAAATCACTTGTATCCAGGTTATTCCATAACCCTCCTATAGCTATGACCAATATTGGAATTATAGATAAAAAGAAGCTCTCATTTTATGGATGTGGAATTAAAGATGCTTATATGAATGGATCTATTAAATATAATCCTTATTTTCAAGTTGCACTTACTACCTTTGATGATGAATTTACCTTTAGTGTGAACTTTTGTGGTACACAGAAAGATAGACAGAATATCCAGAGTTTTTTGCAAACCCTTGATGATGAACTCCCTAAACTGATATAATTTAATTTATATAGAATTTGGGGGAATATAAAATGAAATATAAATATATATTATTTGATTTAGATGGAACAATTACAGAGTCTAAGGAAGGAATAACTAAATCAGTACAGTATGCATTGAAGAAATTTGGTATTATAGTGGAAAGTCTTGATTTGCTTGAAAAATTTATAGGACCGCCATTAAAATATTCATTTAGTGAATATTATGGTTTTGATGAAAATAAGTCTCTTCAGGCAGTGCAGTATTACAGGGAATATTTTGAGAAAAAGGGAATAATGGGAAACAAAGTGTATGACCACATTGAAGATTTACTAAAACAATTGAAAAAGTTGAAGTTAAAATTAATTATAGCCACATCAAAGCCTACTAAATTTTCAAATATGATATTAAATAACTTTAATCTAACCCCTTATTTTGATGATATTGTTGGCAGCAATATGAATGGGACAAGATGTACAAAAGGAGAAGTAATAAAGCATGTAGTAGAAAAGTATAAGATTAATTCTGATGAAGCTGTAATGATAGGAGACAGGAAATATGACATGATAGGGGCAAGACAAAATAGTATGGATTCTATAGGAGTAACCTATGGATATGGATCTCTAGAAGAATTAAAAGAAGAAGAGCCAACCTATATTGTAGATAGTGTAATGGACATATTAAATAAAATTACTCAGCAATAAGGATAGTTTCTAGTTTGAAAGTTAATTTATACCAAAATCATATAATGACAAATTTCTATCACTATAAAAACTTTTGGCAAGTCTAGAGCTCGGTATTTTGAAAATCTAAGAACCTTAGCTAAACTCGTACCTCAAACATAGCCGAGCTCCTAAGATTTTCTAAAATACCTCGCTAAGACTTATTTAAAAAAGTTTTTAAATGTGCTTTGAATTTTGTCATTATATGTTGTGTATAAGTCCAAATTTCAACTAGAAAGCATCATATGGTGTTACTCATAAAAATAAGTGTATATCAGATATACTTTCTGTAGGTTTTCTAACTTAAAAATCAACTTATATGCAGGAATATTTTTACAATAATCAAACTCATTTAAATATTTTGTATATAAGACTAAGCAAAAAATTCTTAAAAAATCTAGACCTTTTGAATTGTTTGAGGTACGAGTTTTCAAAAGGTCTCTGTATTTTTTTGAATTTTTTGCTTAGTCTTATCAAAATATTTAACCGAGTTTGTGGTTGTAAAAAATATACGGAGTATAAGTTGATTTTTTGTTTAGAAACTCTACAGAAGTTAGCTCTTGTAGTATTTTTTAGGGGAAAGTCCAAACATCTTTTTAAAGGCTCGTACAAAGTTGGAGTAATCTCCAAAACCAGATTTTATGCAGGCATCTGATGCATTTTCACCATTCGTTATCAACAAATTGGCCATAATCAATCTTTTTTGAAGTATGTAATTGTGAAGTGTATACCCGGTTTGTTCTTTAAATTTGTGCATTAAATAGTACTTACTTACATAAAATTTAGAGGATAGAGCATCTACAGAAAGATTTTTGTTTAAATTCTTATTTATATAATCTAAAATATTATCCATGCTCTTATCATATTTTATGTCATTGGACTCTGAAATATTTTTTTGTTTTAAAAATAATCTATTTATATAAACTATAAACTGTAAAAAATAGGAGGTTCTCAGCACGCTGTAACCTAATTCTTTGTTTTTAAAGGTATCTTCAATTTGAAAAAGTATTTTTTTTACATCTGCAAGCCATGTACCTTCCAGTCTCAATAAATTAAATCTTTGTTTTGATGCCAGTTCAAAGCAGCTTAATAAATTACAATTACGATTATATCTTACTAGGAAGTCTGAATTTAGCCACATAACTATACGTTCATAGGTTTCATTTGAGTCTATCACAGCTTTGTGTATATCATTGCTGTTTACAAGAAGTATATCCCAGGGCTTTAATTTGTAGGATTTACCTTCTATTAGATAGGTTACATTGCCTGATATAAATATTACTATTTTATTAAAATTATGATAGTGAAATTGGAATTTAATATCTCTTTTATCTTTTAAGTGAAATATTTCAAAGTCACTTTTCAAATAACCTCTCTTTACTCTTTGAGTTGTATTTTCAATCATTCAACCATACCTCAACTATATTATATTTATATGCTAAAGCATTTTTCGCAATATTTCAAGCACTTTTCGCAATAAAACAAGTAAAAAATCAGTATATAATAAGTATAAAGCATTTGAAAGAAAATAGGCTAGTGTACTGACTAGTTATTTTTTTGAAAATACCTAAAGATTAAATGAAAAAATGAATTAAAAAATTACGGACTTTTAGGATAGAAATTAATAGGTTGTAGAAAGGAGTGATAGGAAATGAAATGCTTTTTTAAAAACTACAAATTTTCCATTATATTATTAGGATCAATAATTTTAGGTGCAATTGTAGGTGTATTGTTAGGATCTAAGGCACTAGTATTAAAACCTTTTGGAGACTTATTTTTAAATTTAATGTTTATGGTGATAATACCTTTGGTGTTCTTTAGCGTTACTTCTGCTATAGCAAACATGAAAGGTATGAAAAGATTAGGTAAAATTATGGCAAGCACCTTTGTAGTATTTATATGTACTGCGCTTGCAGCGTCTGTAATTGGCTTTATAGGTGCTTTAATAGTAAATCCTGCAAGAGGAATAGATTATTCAGCCCTTAAAAAGATTGTAACAGCTGGAGGTGGTGCTGCTGATAAAGTGAAACAAGTAGGACTTTTACAGCAGATTGTAAATACCCTTACTGTTTCAGATTTTGTTTCTCTGTTTTCTAAAAGTAATATGCTGCAGATCATTGTATTTTCAGTACTTTTTGGTATTTCAACTTCAGCTCTTGGGGAAAAGGCTGAACCTGTTGCAAAATTTCTAGAAGCTGCATCTAATGTAATGATGAAAATGGTTAAAATAATAATGTACTATGCTCCAATAGGCCTTGGATGTTATTTTGCCGCAGTAATAGGATCTCTTGGACCACAAATACTGCAGGGATATTTAAGAGTATTTCTTCTATATATAGTTATATCAGTTATTTACTATTTTGGATTCTTTAGTTTCTATGCATTTTTAGCTGGTGGCAGGATTGGAATAAAAACATTTTGGAGAAATGCTGTAGCTCCAACAATAACAGCACTGGCAACTTGTTCGAGTGCAGCAAGTATTCCCGTTAATTTAGAATGTACAAAGAAAATGGGAGTACCAAAGGATATAGTGGAAACTGTAATTCCACTAGGGGCAAATGTTCATAAAGATGGGTCTGTAATTGGGGGCGTTATGAAAATTACTTTCCTCTTTGGATTATTTGGAAGAAATATGACCAGTGTTTCATCTATACTTTCTATAATTTTTGTATCCTTTTTAGTTGGAGCTGTAATGGCAGCTATACCTAGTGGTGGTATGATTGGTGAGATGCTTATATTGAGTGTATATGGTCTTCCAACGGAGCTGCTTCCTATAATTGCTGTTATAAGTGTAATAATAGATGCACCGGCTACTGTTCTTAATTCCACAGGGAATACAGTATCTAGTATGATAATATCTAGGCTTGTAGAGGGGAAGTTAACATTTGAAAAAAAGTATGGCATAATGGAAGATAAGTAAGACTGTAAAATTATATAGCTCAACTTTGGAACATAAGAAATTTTGACTTAATATAAAAATATTGCGAAGCAATATTTTTAAAGAACAAAGTTCAAAGTTTAAATATCAAATAAGGATAAATTTCTTCCTAACGTCAGAAAATATTAAAATTATAGATTTCCTGAGGTACGAGGGGAAATCATCTTTATCTGTTCTTTGTTATTTGAACTTTGCTATTTTCAAAAGCTTTGCTTCGCAATTTTTTTAAACTGCGAAAGTTGACTTAATTATAGATAATAGGGGGCATTTTATGAAGTATAAAATTGGACATGAAATTGAATTTACTCAGAACTTTTGGCTGCCAGTAGAAGGTGGCAAAAAGGTAAAAGTATTAAAAGGCGATAAAGCTGTAGTAGTTAAAAAAATAGATGATAATTCGGGAGAAATACTATATATGACAGGGGAGGCTTCTGGAAAAAGTCAGATTATAAATATTCAAGTGGATGATCAAATAGATGGGGATTATATAGCAAAACAGATAATGGAAGGACTTTAATTGTGAGAAATAAAAAAACTAGTGTAAAATTATGTTGACTTTGGAAAATATGTGCCTTATATTTAACATAAAGGTAATAAAAATTTAATATTTAGTATTAGGTGCTGTCAAAAATGGTAGTTAAAAGG
>DAIMMR010000226.1:0-6492 GCA_036720575.1 Clostridium sp. | reverse complement strand
TAAAGTTTTTTCTTAAAAATCCTGATAGAGTTTTTACAAAAGCACAGATATTTAATGGAGTTTGGGAAAATGACTATTTGCACGATGATAATACCGTAATGGTACATATAAAGAGACTTAGAAATAAAATTGAAGATGATCCAAACACCCCTAAATATATAGTTACTGTATGGGGAATAGGATATAAACTTGGTGAATAGTATGAATGTACTAAATTATATTTTAATATTCATAATAATTTTTTTAATAATTTTACTAGTTAGCCTTTATAAAAAAGCTAACTATATTTCAACAGTCATTGACCAAATATTAAATGGGAATTTAAATCAGAGGATAAGAACTCAAACCCATGTAAAAATTCTAAGTAAATTGATTGTAAATATAAATAGACTAGTAAACAAACTTCAAAAGATACAGGAAAAAGGTAAGACAAGTGAAGAATCTCGCAAAAAGATGATATCAAACATATCACATGATCTAAGGACACCACTTACATCAATCCTTGGATATATAGAACTAGTGTTAAATGATAGTAATTTGACACAAAGTGAAAAGGAACGTTATATAAAGATAGCATACAGTAAGGGGAATTATCTTTATAATTTGATGGAAGAATTTTTTCAAATTTCAAAGATGGACTCAAATGACTTTAAACTTGATGTAAAAGAAATAAATATATGTGAAATTGTAAGGCAAAATATTTTACTTTTCTTTAGTGAATTTAAGAAGATAAATATTGAACCTGAATTAAATTTTGAAAAAGATGATGTTTATGCCACGGCAGATGAAAAGTCACTAAATAGAATTTTAGCAAATCTCATAAATAATGCGTTAAAATATGGTTCACATGCTACTGAAATAGGTATTGATTTAAGCTATGATAAGGATACTATTTATATTTCTATATGGGATAATGGGCCTGGAATACCTAAAGAAGATCTTCCTTATATATTTGATAGATTGTATACAGTAGAAAAATCGAGAAAATTAAATTTAAAAAGCAGTGGATTAGGTCTCACAATAGTAAAAAAATTAGTTGAATCTCTAGGTGGAAATATTTTTGTATCCAGCATTCCATTTCAAAGGACAGAATTTAAATTTACACTGAAGCAGAATTTAAGAAAATTGTAAGGACTTATTAAATAGCATGTAAGGATTATGTTGTATATTATAGACATAGTCCTTTTTTATTCTATAGAAAATTATACATTTTCTATAGAATAAAAAAGATGGGTGCAGGGAAGGTACTTCCCGCCGGTTTAAGGAGGGTGCTCAGACGCATAGCATCGTCGAAGGGAACCTAGGGTTCCCTAGCGAAATTGACTTTGTCAATTTTTTTATTAAATATTAATGGAGGTATCGTGATGGACGACATTCTTAAAACTTACAATTTAACAAAAGAATTTAAAAACTTTTGTGCAGTTAAAAATTTGAATATACACATAAAGGAAGGTGATATATATGGTTTTCTTGGACAAAATGGTGCTGGAAAAACCACTACTATAAGAATGGTTATGGGGCTTATCAAACCAACTTCTGGAGAAATTGAGCTTTTTTCTGAGAAAGCTTCAAATAAAAATAGAAAAGTGCTGGAGAGAATAGGTTCAATGATAGAGTATCCAGGATTCTATCCAAATCTTACAGCAGGAGAAAATTTAGAAATACATAGGCGAATGATGGGAGTTCAAGGTAAAGATTGCATAGGTGAATCTTTAAAATTAGTAGGTATAAGTGATGTTAAAAATAAAAAAGTAAAAGAGTTTTCACTTGGTATGAAGCAAAGGCTTGGAATAGCAAGAGCACTTCTGCATCATCCAGAATTCTTAATATTAGACGAGCCAACTAACGGACTTGATCCTATAGGAATTAAAGAAATAAGAGAACTAATTATAGATTTATGTAAAAAACAAGGTATTACATTTTTAATATCCAGTCACATATTAAGCGAAGTTCAACAGATGGCAAATAAGATAGGCATAATTCACAAAGGAGAACTTTTAGAAGAAATATCTTATGATGAACTTCAAAAAAGAAATAGGCACTATATAAACATCATGGTAAAGAATGATAAAAAGGCTTCTTTTGTACTGGAAGAAAAACTTGGAATAAAAGATTATGTTATATGGGAAAAAAATAATTTAAGGGTCTATGAAAGGCTTCAGGAAGTTTCAAACATAAATAAAGCTTTAGTTTCAAATGATCTACTTATAGATGAAATATGCTTAAAAGTGGACAGCTTGGAAGACTACTTCATAAGGCTTACAGGAGGCAATTAGATGTTTAATATAATATACTCTGAGTTTTTAAAACTAAAGAAATCTTATATAATCATTATAACTTTAATTGCTGCAGTTTTTATTCCAATACTTGAATGTATTCAAGCACTTTCAAATGACTGCAGTGGAAGTTCAGATACACTAAGATATACTTTATTCATGGGCTATAGGGTAAACATAGAAGTAATTTGCTTTCAATTTTTATATATAGTTTTTTTCTCACTAATAGCAAGTTACATCTTCTCAAGAGAATTTGCAGATAAAACTACAAATACTTTATTTGTTTATCCATCTTCTAGAATAAAAATTTTTATTGGGAAATTACTTACAGTATATATAATAATTGCATTTGCATATTTAATTCAATTTATATCCACATATTTAACGCTTTATATATCCTGGGGAAAATTGCTTCCAGCTTATCTTATCCTTAAAGATATAAAGGTCAACTTATATTCCATACTGTTTCAGTTTTTGTTAATGCCAGTTCCAATACTAATTGGAAACTTAACAAAAAATATTATTTTTCCTGTAGTATATGGAATACTTGGAGCTGTATCTTCTGCTTTTATGATGCTTATGGACATATATATGCAAATGGATCCTCTTATGCTTCCTGCACTGCCTATATACTACTTTTATAAAGGTGATCCAATTGATTTTGTACTTGTTATTTCTAGTGCAACTTTAACTTTTGGCGTATCCATGTTTTTATGTGTATATCACTATATTAACGTAGATATAAACTAATTTTAATGGAGGAATTTTAAATGTTAAATATGATATACTCAGAATTTTTTAAATTAAAAAAGACTTGCATTATGCCTCTTGCTTTAATTGGTGGAACAATCATGACAATACTTATGTTTGTCGCAAGACATATAACTGAAGTTAACATGTCTTTTGAAAAATATGCTTACAATATAGAACTGACAAATTTTATAATGCTGTTTATAGTTTTATTTTCAATAATATCAGCTTATATATTTTCAAGGGAATTTACAGATAAGACAGCTAATGTATTATATGCTTACCCGGCAAGCAGAATAAAAATTTTCATGTCAAAATTGGTTGTAATATATATATTGATTTTTTTAACATATGTTATTGAAATTATATCAATACCTTTAAGCTATTATTTCTTAAATGGAAGTTTACCTGATTGGAATCTTATGATAAAAGATTTAAAAGCAAATAGCTTATCTATGTTATTTCAATTTTTATTAGTTCCAATCCCTATATTAATCGCAAATTTAAGTAGGAATATTATAATTCCTATGACTTATGGTATATTAGAATTTATCTTGTCATGTCTACTTAGAACTCAGTCTTTTTCACATTACGCAAAATATATTCCCTTAATGTCACCATGGCTTTCAGTAGATTATTTTTATTCAAATGCGTATGTTGATTTGGATTATCGTGTTGATTTGAATTATATTATAATTTCCAGTATTTTGTGCTTTATATTATTTATAAGCATTTCCATATATGAGTTTAATAAAAAAGATATAAACTAAAAGGAGTTAATGATGAATAAATTTATAAAATTAGTTTCTGGATTTGTGTTATTTTCTCTTGTTTTAATTGCTGCAGGATGTGAATCACAGTATTTGGGCGGAGATAGAAATACAAAGTGGAAAAAAGATTTAAGTTATATGCAAAAAGCTCTTCCTAAAAAACATGTAAACCTATTTTTTAAAATAAATGGAAAAAAGTTTAACAGTGAAATAGATACATTAAAAAATTCAGTAGATAATTTAAATGACGATGAAATAGCTGCTGATATCTATAAACTAGCTGCATCCATAGGAGATTCACATACATCTGCATATAGAGAAACTTCAAATGTATATCCAATAGAATTTTACTATTTTAAAGAAGGTATATATGTTATAAATACCACGAATGAGTATAAAAAAGCTCTTTATGCAAAACTCATAAAGATAAATGGAAAAGATATAAAAAATGTCCAAGAAGCCATTTTACCCTTAATAGTAAATGACAATGAAGGAATGATTAAAAAAAGTGTACCGAAGTATTTATCAAATTCTGCAATACTTCACGGCATAAGAGTTACGACTAATGCAAATAAAGCAACTTTTACTTTTGAAGACAGTAACCGAAAAACTTTTGATTTGAATGTAAATTCTATAGATAAACACAAAATAGGTGAAAAATTCATTATAAATGAAAAATATAATAGTTCATATCCACTTTATATGCAAAAAAACAATTTAAATTACTGGTATAAATATTTGAGTGATGAAAAAACATTATATTTTAAATATAATAAGTGCCAAAGTGATGAGGACTCAGATAAATCAATAGAAGATTTTATAAGTCAAATGTTAAATTTCATGAATACTCATGACACTAATAAGTTTGTAATTGATATGAGAGATAATTCTGGTGGAAGTGATAAATATATGAAACCAATTATAGATTGGCTTAAAAATAAAAAGCTAAATGATAAAAATCACTTATTTGTCATAGTTGGAAGAAATACTTTTTCAGCTGCAATAGTTGATACTATGCTATTAAAAAAAGATACCAAAGCAAACTTTGTAGGGGAAACTACTAGTGGTAAATCAAATCACTATGGTGCTGTAAAGGAATTTGAGCTTCCAAATTCGAAGATGGAAATAAGTTATTCCACACAGTTTAATAAGAGTTCTAATGACAACAGCAGTACTTTTACCCCTGATAAAATAATTGAATTGTCTATAAAAGATTACATTAATAAAAAAGATCCTGTTTTGAACTACATTTTAAAATTCTAAAATCATATCATACCACTTAGCACCACCATGTACTGATTTGGATACGCCTTTATTTTTATACCCAAATCTGGAATAATAAAGGATAAGTCTCTCTTTACAAGTCAAGATAACTCCTTTTCGCCCTGCTGATCTTGCTGATTCTATCATATGATTCATTAACTGAGCTGCAATTCCCTGATTACGATACTCTGGTATAACATCGAGTCCGAAAATAGTCTGATAGTGTCCATTTGGAACATGAAACGTAGAATTTTCAAATAGTTCATCACATATAACAGTTTCATTTATAATGCATCCATTTATAAATCCAATTATTTTACCATTTACTTCTGCTATAAAAAAACTTTCAGGAAATGTTTTTATACGCTGATTAAAGGATTCTTTTGTAGCTGCTTCTGCCTTTGGAAAACAAACACTCTCTACTTCTGTTACTGCATTTAAATCCTCTATAGATACTTGTCTAATTTTAATATCCATTTCAATCTTCCACTCCATTACTAAAATTGTGTTATGTTTGTATATGGTATATTTATTACTATGACTTAGTATTAGGTATCCAAGTATATATTCTAAAAAATAATTTTGCATATGAACTATATGCAAAATTATTTTTAATTTAAAACTTTACAATTCTTGTGTTTTTTCTAATTCATGAGTCAAATTTATGATTCTATCATTTAAAACAGGATGAATAACATAAGGTGCAATATCTGACAATGGCTTCAAAACAAATAGTCTTTCATGCATTCTTGGGTGAGGCAGTATAATCTTTTCTTCTGATGTCACTAAACTATCATATAGTACTACATCCAAGTCTATAGTTCTAGGTCCCCATTTTATTATTCTCTCCCTTTTTAATTTTTTCTCTACCTCTAACAAAAAATCCATTAAATCTCCAGGCTCCATTAAGGTTTTAACCTCTAAAGCACCATTTAAAAAATTATCCTGATCTAAATATCCCACAGGTTTAGTTTCATATAATTTAGATATTTTTGTTACATTATTATAAGGTGAAGAATCTATTATATCTATGGCATCTTTTATATTTTTTCCTTTATCACCTAAATTAGAGCCAATTGAAATATAAGCTGTATGCCAGCACCTACTTATTTCTACCGCTACCCACTTTAATGGCTTTCCTATAGGCGCCCAAGGCTTTTTTATTTTAACTGTTACTTTTTCTACTGGTGTATATTTTTTCAATATAAAATTAGCTAATGACTCTGCAGACTTTTCAATAAGATTATATTTTTTCCTTTTAAATTCTTCCTCTACTTCACAGCATAATTTGGCGTAATTAATAGTTTTACTCAGGTCGTCACTTTTTCCTGCTTCACTCAAATTTAAAAATATTTGTAGTGATATAAGAAACCTCTGCCCCATATCTTTTTCAGCTTGATTTACCCCATGATAAGCATATACTTCTAAATCCT
>DAIMMR010000225.1:0-6502 GCA_036720575.1 Clostridium sp. | reverse complement strand
ATTCTGTTGCTCCTGAAGATTTGCCGTCTTACCAAAAAATCATGCTTCCTCAGCCCCTCTACAGCCTTCCGGACGGCACGGCGGACGACTATGATGCGGTGAGCGGGCAGGGAACGCAGAGAGTAAGAAAAGTGGTATTCGACGGAGATGAAAATATCACAGTAGGTACCATTAAAGCCGCCACGCAAGTATTTGCTATTGTCACAAACGAAACTTTTCCATCAAATGAAGTATTTATTTGCAGCAGCTTTAGCTCAGATAGACCTGCTGGGGATGTTGAAAAGATAATTCCTTTAGATACAAATTGGTTTGTTGCCATTAATAAATCCCGCCTGTCCGGATGGTCAGACGATTGGACAAACGGCCAGAAAATTGCTGCCTTCAGAGCTTGGCTCTCTGCCAATCCTGTTACCGTCCTTTACGAGCTTGCCACCCCGCAGGCCATTGCAGGTACGCCGCAGGAATTAAAAACAATAGTTGGTCAAAATGTTATAGTAAATGATAATAATGGTCAAATGACTGTGAGTTGGTATAATTCAGTGCAAACTCCATTCACATTTAATTTTGTTAATAATTCTGACGATGAAGATATAATGCGTCCAAAATTACAATTTACTTGTGGTTCAATTGGTGGAACAGTATCTATTACAAATGTAACTGACAATAACAATATTATTCAATTTACTGGATTAATTGCTGGTGAAATAATTTCTATTGATGAATTTGGACAGCTTAGCTCATCTACAGGATTAAGCAGATATGATAATTGGAATCAAAGCAGATTATATATGTTATCAGGATTAAATCAATTAAACGTCACAGGGGATATAATTAAAATTATAATTACATATCAAAATGTGAGGCGTGTGGGATATTAAATTTATTATTTTTTAAGAGAGGAGGAAATAATGCAAGTAAAATTCGATTATTTCAATAGACCAGTTGATCCAAAAATGTTTATTTGCAATCCAAACAATACAATACTTGCACCGATTGTTAGATATAGTGATTCTTCTGGTAAGAATACATTAAAAATTACTCCGACATATAATCGCACATCAGAATTATCTATCGATATATATAAATTTATTAAAGGTGCATTTCATCATGAACCAACAGATTTAGATTCTGTTTGTCAATGTTATCAGTATATAGAAAATTATCGTCAGATTCACGTTGAAGGATTAGGATATTTTGTTATAACTAGTACAGAAGAAGATGACGATGGTTTTGATCCATATATTGAAGTTAAAGCGATATCTTGTGAAACCGAATTGAGTAATCAGGCTTTTGTATTGACTTCTGGTACATATCAACTATGGAACGCATTAACTCCTACAAATACAATTATTGGAAAGATACTTCAATTATTTTCTACTTGGTCGGTTGGAAGTATCGCTTCATCCGTGGCTTCAGTATATCGTACTTTCGATGATTTATCTAAGTCTACATATGATTTTATGATGAATGACTTAGTAAATGCTTATAGTTGTATTTGTGATTTCGATATCGAAAATCGTAAGATTAATATAATAGATCAGCAACAAGAAGTACCTTCTACTGATATATTACTGACTTATGATAATGTAATCAACAAAATTAAAGTATCTACAGATGCAGAAAACATTATAACTGCGCTTAATGTATCTGGGGGAAGTAGTATTTTAAATTCTAATCTTGATATTACAGGTGTCAATCCAATTGGTGGAAATATAATTTATAATGTGAGTTATTATATGAAAACTAGTTGGATGTCTCAAAATCTTATTGACGCTATAAATGCATGGCAAACTAAAATAAATGATCATCAAACGACTTTTAGTAATTTGGTTACAGAATTACAAACAGCAGAGGGTGAATATGCTACACTTGATGGTCAACTGTCTGATTTAAAGGCACAGCTACAAGCATTATATCAGGCATTGTCAATTGCAGCTATTAATTCGTCAAGTGATCCTTCTGCTTACGCAACCGCAAAAGCTAATTATGATGAAAAGCAAATAGAAGTTAATAATAAGCAGACAGAGATAAATAATAAGCAAACAACTATTAACGGTCTTGTGTCTCAATTAACTGCTCTGCAAACCAGTTTATCTAAGGAATCTAATTTTACGCAAGATCAATTAACAGAATTATCTCCTTTTATTCATTTGCAAGATTTTAAGGATGAAAATATTATAATTACTAATTCCATGTCATATGCTGATAGACAGATACAAGCACAATCTTTATATAATAAAGCGCAGTTAGTTTTGAGACAACGTTGCCAACCAACACAAACATTTGATATTACTTGTCAAAATTTTATCTTAATGCCTGAATTTGATAAATTCAGAGAACAAATTGAATTAGGTAAAATGATTCATGTTGAATTGACTCGTGGTAATATTGTTAATATGGCACTAATGCAATTTAGTATTGAATATAATACAAAATCATTGATAATTAAAGTGAGCAACAGACTAAAATTGCATGATATTATAAAGGAAGAACAAGATTGGCAAAATCAAGTATCATCTGCATCTAGTTCAATAAGTTTAAATAAAAACTTATGGAATTATCCTACTAAAAGTGGAAATATGCAACAATTAGATGAATTTAGAACAAGTGCTCTTAATTTAACTCTTAATGAATTAGTTGCCACAACGAATCAAAAAGCCGTAATGGATTTGACTGGATATCATGGATTTCAACAAAATAATGATGGTACATATGATCCTGAACAATTATGGATGACAAGCAAAGGTATATTTTTTAGTACAGATGGATTTCAAACTATTAAATCCGCGTTTGGTAAATTAAAACTTCCTAATGGGACGTATGTTTATGGATTAAATGCAGATGCAATTTTGGCAGGTGTTATTAATGCTAATTTAATTACAACAGGGAAGATTCAAAGTGCAAATGGAAAAGTCTTTTTTGATTTGGATAATGATGAAGCGGCAGTTACTAAGCTCATGAGTTCCGAGGTTGATACATATGCTCGTATTGGACAGGAAGAGCCTCAATATGGTACATCTTCAGGATTATTTTTATATAATAGCAAGGGTAAATTTAGTCAAATGAATCAAGCGGGTAATTTGGCTGGTACAACTTTTACATCTAAAGATGGGGTTGATTTTATTTCTCTTGGCGATATTTCTATAGTATCGAATACTGGTGATGATAATTCAAATTCCAATTATATTTCTTTAAAAAGAGAGACTACTGGTGAAGGAGAAATCAAGATTGTTAGAGAAAAACCGGGCACTAATCAAGAATGGGTATTTCATGCCGATGAGAACTCATTAGATATAGTTAAGGACTTTAGTACAAACCTTACAAATTTTGGAAGAATGTATATTGACGGTACAAAAACAGTGCTTGAAAGAGATTTTAGTGATACTAATAGAAACTGGATTACAATAATGAACGGATTAATAGATTTTTATATAAATGGTTTAGAGGTAGGATATATAGATTCTGGAGGATGGCATGGAACGGCTTAATAGATATTAAGGTGTTTTTAAGAATGTAATGATTGGAATAGTCATATTGCATTTTAGAGAAGGAAGTTATATTGACAGTAATTAATTTTATTTAATTTTGTTTGTAATAATTTAAACAATTAGCTACAATTAAAAATATAATAGCATAAAGGCTAGATTTATCGTCTAGTCTTTATGTTTGATTGGAGATTTTGCATATTTTAATTGTTAACATCATTACTAAAAATAAAATTATAGATGTGAATTTCCAAATATAATCACTTATTCCACAAAAATAAGCGATATATCCTATTAATGATACAAAATTAATTCCAATAGTGATATAATAATATTGGGGATGCAAAAGTAATAAAGCAATACTCAGCAAATCAATAATCAACCCATATCTCTCATGCATTGAAGGTAAAAAGAAAAGACAAATTAAAATTATGAGAATAGAAAGTTTTAACAAGCTTTGATTATATATTACGATATTATTTTTTATAAGTGATATAAGAATTATTCCTAATATTCCAATGGTCAACCATATTCCAAAAATTTTGAAGTATTTATAATCTCCGCTTAGAAAAGCGTAAAAGTTTGGATAATTTAATGTTAAGGATTTATATTCTTTTGTTTGATTTTGTAATACCAATAATATATTTAGCATTGATCTTCCTGCAATAATAGCAGGAGTAGTTGATACAATAAATATTGAAGGAATTAATGCAAAATTGAGAATAGTAAATTTTCTATTTGTAAAATAAAGTATAATTAAAACAGGTAAAAATAAAATAGCTTCTAGTTTAAAAGAAAAAGCAATAGAATATAATATAAAAGCACAAGTATAATTTTCTTTTGTTAATTGCCATATACAAAGTAATATGAATGAAACATATATAGAGTCGCATTGTCCCCAATAAGAAGAATTAAGAATCAGTGTGGGGGCAAATATAGTGATGGCATATCCTAAAAATGATTTAAATTTGTTAAATGATAATTGATATATGATTAATGCAATGCTTATACTACAAATATAATCAAAACATATCGAAAATATTTTAATACCATATAAAGCGTTGTTTGTAATATGGGTTAAAATTAATAGGCATACAAGATATGGCACATTATAATCTCCAATAGTATGACCTAATGAATTTATTCCACTATACGTTTTGATTTCATTCCACCAATTAATAAGATATGCGTTATAATCTCCGCTCTTATAATCCATTAAAGCCCATCGAATAATAATAGATATAATCGTTAATAATATTAATCCTAATATGATTAAATGTTTTTGAATATAATTTATGATTTTATTTTCAATGTTATACATGTGTATTACCTCTTTTCTGTTTCCATTATATTACTAATTTTATGTATTGTCAAGAGTATATATTGATTATTTTATATGCTTGTGATAATATATGTTATAGAGGTGATATGATTGCAAATTTTAATAGATGAAATATTAGATAAACGAAAAAAAACAAGATATTGGCTTGCAAAAAAAACAAATATAACATATCAAAGTATAATGAAAATTTGTAATAATCAAACTAATTCAATTAGTTTTGATGTTCTGGAAAGGTTATGCAATGCATTAGATTGCAACCCCAATGATATTTTAAATATAAATAGGAATTAAGCAAATGTTAAAATTTTATATTTGATTTTTGATTATAACTAAAATTACTAAATTTAGGTTCTAATTTTTAAAAGATTACTTTAATGAGTAGTCTTTTTTATTCTATAAAGGAGTCTTTTGATTAATGGATAATAAACAAGATAAGAAAGAATCAATTATTCAACTATTAAGCACAGTTCTAATCGCATTTCAGAATATTAATGCACCCTTGACCATTCAGAATAGTAAATACAGTAATATTGTAATTCAGAATCTTCAAGGTGTAATTGGTATGTTAAATAAAAAAGAAGAAGATGAGAAACCAAAAGTTAAATAATATTAAAATCAAACTGGTTTTCATTAGGACTGATTTAAAATCAGTCCTTTTATTATACCTATAGAAAGGAGTGATCTAATGGCAAATAACGCATTACATAGTCTAGTTTTGGATGTTTATAATTCATCTTGTAAATATGAGAGCTGCGTTTATGGAGAGGTAAACTCAAGATTCCTAAGTGTCCAGTTTAAAAATAATGATACTCCGTATGATGTAACTGGATTGTATGTTGATATGTATATGAAAAAAACAGACAATACGGAAATATTTGTTAATGGAACAATTCAAGATGCAATAAATGGAATAGTATTATTCGGTTTAACGTCTCAAATGTCTGCTGAGGTTGGTAAGTATGGTATTGTTTTTAAAATATATGGTAGTAATCCTACATCTGACTTGCGAGTGTTAGGATTGACATTAGAAGTACTAGAGGGCAATGCTGATAATGGTATTGAGGCTTCTAATGATTTTAGTGCCCTACAAACATTAATTGGAACAGTAAATCAATATGATAATAGAATTGTTAATTTAGAGATAGGCAAAATTTCTTCTGTTAAAGTAAATAATACAACGTTAACACCAGATAGTAATTATAGTGTAAATGTGTTGTGTGCTACGCCTGAACAGGGAATAAAAGCAGATAATGCGGTTCAATCTAATCAGATGGGAGTAGCAAATGGGATTGCAACAACTGATTCTAGCAATAAAGTTATTCAGCAGTTAAGTACAACGAATATAAATTCTTTGCTTTCAACAATTTATCCTGTTGGTTCTATTTATCTCTCAATGAATAGTACAAATCCGAATATATTCTTTGGTGGTACATGGACACAAATCTCACAAGGGAAAATGCTTATTGGCGTTGACACGAATGATACAGATTTTAATGCTTCAGGGAAAACGGGCGGCGAAAAAACACATACATCAACTATTGCAGAAATGCCAAAGCACAAATTTCACGTTGAATATTCCAATACTGGGAAATATGTCAATCTGAATAGTGGAGGCAGCAATTACAGTCTAACCTATGATACCAATGGCGCAGATAGCCGGGCTGATTTGCAGACC
>DAIMMR010000224.1:0-6511 GCA_036720575.1 Clostridium sp. | reverse complement strand
TGGCATCTGAAAGTACATCTACAATAACTGTGCCCTTGTAATCAGTAACATAACTTCCCGAAGTAAGTTCTATAACTAATGAAGTTCCATTATCCTTGTCAAAATTATTAGTATCTGTCCTTGTGCCAGTCCAATCTGGTATATAGGAGTTTTTTAAATTCAACTGCTGAAGTTGATTTTTTGCCAAAGACTGCAGCTCAGTAGTTTTCCCATGACACTTATCCTTATTTGCAGCAAGATTATTTTTTAGTATATCAGCTGCAGATTTCACATTATTTCCTAATACAGCTCTCATTTCAGGTGTTACCTCTGTAGAAAGATTAATTGGAGTTTTATAAACCGTTTTTCCGCTCTTATCAACTCCGTACACCACATATCCCATTGGATTATTGCTCACATATGCAACTACAGTACCCGGGTGATCGGAATATTTACTATCTATATTTGAATAATCTGAAGGATTAGCATTGACTATTATAGAAAACTCCTCATTTTTTATATCGTGATATCCATCTTCATAATTATGATATCCGTCATCATAGATCATGTCCTTATTTAAATAATATAGATTGACAATATGATTTGAAGCATCTCCCGGAGTAAATTTGCTTCTCAAATCATGATACAGCGGTCCCTGAATTACATTATAAATTTTGCTTTCAGGAACTCCCATTATTATCTTCCTTATTGCATCAATTTTTATAAAGTTAGCTACTTTATTTACATTTATTTTCATATCAGAATCAGTATTTGTGTTTTCATTAATAACCGTAGAAGCTTTAAATTTAATGATATATGGATTAACTATCTTACCAGTGCTGTCTACCCCATATAATGCATAGCCTCCAACTTTATCCCCACTGCTTCCATAAACAATAATTACTGCATTGCCCTTAACACTTTCTCCAGCAGTCAAAGTTCTGTTATTAGCTATTTCATCATTATCTTTTGGTAAAGCATTAGGAGAATAGGAAAGTAAAACAGATGAATTTCCAGACAAATCTTTAGTAATAGATTTGCTATTATTAAAAGGATTTATTAAAGAATTACTTCCTGAAAAATTAGAATCCATATCTGTTTCAATATTTTTTAAAATAACAGTAAGGGCCTGATCTTTTGTTTGATTTCCATTGACAGCAGTTTTATATGCACTGCTATCTTTTGCACATCTATTTTCAAGATAAGTTCTAACTAAAAGCACATTGGTGCTTACACTGTTATTTTTTGACTGCAGCTTAATAACTCCTACCTTGGGCACCAAGATTATGGAAAGCAATCCTATTATCGATAGTACTATCATAATTTCTATTAATGTAAAACCTTTTTTCCTGTTCACAATCCGCACCTCTTACAATGAAAAAATTTTACTTAAACATATCAGCTATGCTGTTAAATCCCTGTTTTTGACTATCATAGAAAATATAATTATTAGGGTCTTTATTACTGATGTTTCCGCTGCCCTGTACATATTGATAAAAAATAATTTCTGCAGGAATTTCATCGCTGTTTTCATTAGCACTGTTAACAGATCCATCAACTTTACCTGAATTATCCGTACTGATAGAACTTTGTGAAGTATCATTTTTCACTTCTTCATCATCATTATTGCCAATAGTAACGCTTTTTACATTTAACCTTCTTTGAGTAATGGTATTTACACCTCTCAGAAAATTCTCTATATTTGCCTTATTTCCTGTAATTTTCAAATCTATTACAAGGGTATGGAAACTTTTATCATTCGAACTATTATCCTCATTTAATAATTCAAATGATATATTTTGCCCGCTTACTCCAAATAATTTACAACCTTTATAAAAATCATATATAAGCTGAGGTGTATCTATTTGTGCAGGAACCATATTGTCAAAATCAGCAGTTTCCTGTTTTAATTTTTTTAGCTCCTGCTTTTTAGTCTCAATGGATCTTTTCTTAGCTTTTAAATCATTTAATTTTTTTATCTTTAAAGTATAATTGCTCTTAGCCTGATTCACCCTACCCAATTTATCCGTTATAAAATATGTATATGCAATATAATTAAAACCTATAAACAATATTGCTATTAAAATCATTAAATCTCTTTTATTTTTTTCCATCTACACTCACACCTTTATATGACTCTAATAATTTTAATTTAAGTGTGACCTCTTTTACATCATCATTAAGATTTACCTGTGGAAGTTCAATGTGTTCAAATACATTCATAGAATTTATAGCTGCAACAAGCCTGGCTGCATCTATGGTACTTTGATTTATATTAAATACAGCATTTACATTTTTTTTATCCATAGTAATAGTTTTTATAGTTATATCTTGAGGCAGTCCATTTTTCAAAATTTCTAGTAGCCCTATATAATCAAAACCATCACTTTTTATTTTATTTATATGATTAGCTTTATCCTCATAAGCTTTATTTTCCTTATCCAATTTATAAACATCATTTTGTACATCACCTAAAGCAGCTATTTGTGAATCTATATTAGAAGTATCATACTTTAGCAAATTTACCTTTGTATATATAAGTGCTGATGCTATAATAATAACAGTTATTAAACAAATTATTTCTATCTCACGTACAATTAGCTTATTTTCAGATTGTTTCTTTTTTTCTTTTTTATAAAATTTATCAAGAAAATTTATACTCTTATTATATATGTTTTTTATTGGTATACAATTTCCAATTATATCAGGATATATATTTTCATCTACCGCATTTTCTTTCATCAATTTTGGCTTTTGGACATACAATCCTGTTTTAGTTTCTATTGAAGTTTGAGTACTAATAAGTTCACAAAGTTTTGAATTTGTATAAAATTCTCCTAATATATATATCTTGTCAATCTTATTTCCAAAATGTCTTGTAGAATAAAAATTAAAAAAATAATCTAGGCTTCCCATTAAATCACTAAAGCTTTCACTTTCCGCTTCATTTAAAATATTGGAATAAAGAAATATTTTTCCCTTATCCAGTATGGTTAACGTAGTTTTTTCTACATTTGCATCTATAACAGCTATGCTGTAATAATCTTCATCCAAAAATAAATTTGACACACAATCAGGGTATATTTCTATTGATTCTGGAATCAAACCACAATATTTTATAAAATCTAGTATCTCTTCCACATTTGTTCTAGGTACAACTGCAAGCATAACAGCCATTTTATCATTTTTACTTGAAGAAATAACCTCATAATCATAAAGATATTCATCCATATCAACGGAAAAATAATCTTTTATATTGTTTTCTACAAAACTTCCTACTTCCTTTTTGCTCATAGGAGGAGTTTCTATTATTCTTGTTATAATGTTTTCCCAATTCAATATTACCCTTACATTTTTATTTTTAATCTTTAACTTTTCCCTAATAATTTTGATCTTATTTAAGTTATATTCATCGGCGTAAGGCTTTCCTCCAGAAATAAATTTATTTTCTTCATATATCTTAGTTATCTTCTTTATTTTTGTTTTGTTTATTCTTTTTGACACAACTGCCATATCTGCATAATGTTCCTTAAAACTAAATATAATCTTTATTTTATTTCACCCCCTGTGCCATTTGAACTATAGGTAATGCCACGCTTAATATAACTATACCAACAATTATACCTATAACTAGAGTTAAAACAGGTTCCACAAGAGCCATAATTCTAGCAACTCCCGTTTCTACTTTCTCATCATAAATATCAGCTAGTTTAAACATAATATCATCCAACTTACCTGTTTCTTGCCCTATTCTCATCATTTGGGTTACAAGTGGTTTAAAAATCTTCTCACTTTCAATAGAATCAGCAAAAGTGGTACCATTAGCTAGCTGTTTTTTAATTATATCTATTTTTTTCGATATAAACTCATTTTCTACAACAAGCTGCATATTATCCATTATAGCTATAACAGGAACTGCAGACCTTAAAAATATACCCATACTTCTAGTAAATCTAGCTGTTATGATATCCAACTTAACATCTCCTAAAATAGGTATATTTAGTTTCAATTTATCCATAAAATATTCAACTTTAGGAATTGTATTTATATATTTTAAAAAAATTATTAATATAAATGCGAAGATAATTATATACAAGTAATTGTTGTTTAAAAAATTCATAATACCAAGTACAATTACTGTTACAATAGGCAATTGCGTATTTTCAAATAGACTTTTTATTTCTGGAAATACAATAAAATTAAAAAATACAAGCATTCCCAGTGCTACAATTAAAATTAGCATAGGATACACAGCAGCACTTTTAATTTTATTTTTTATACTTGCTTCTTTTTTATAAAAACTTTCCATATTATATAGTACGGTATCTAAATTTCCGCTAACTTCTCCCGTTTTAACCATATCAACTAATAATTTGGGGAACTTATTACATTTACCCATAGAAACATTCAAGCCACTGCCTTTTCTTATATCATCCATTATATTTGAAATTATTTTTTTCATATCTTTGTTTTTAGTTTGTTTCTCCATTATTTCAAATCCATTTAAAAGATTCATCCCTGAATCCAAAATCATAGCAGTTTGTCTGCAAAAATTAGCTAAAGCTTCATCATTCAGTTTCTTATCTAAAAATTTAAATCTAGATAAACTAAATTTTTCTTTTATATATATTACTTTTAATCCTCTACTTTTTAACTCTCTAAATACTTCATCTTCATCATTATCTTCAATTTGTTTTTTTATTAAATTAAATTCATTATCCCAAGCTTTATATATAAATTTTTTCATACACTATCTCCATAAGTAGCCCTCAGCATCTCTTCAACAGTAGTTATACCCTTTAACACCTTACTTATACAAGATTTTCTTAAAGTATTCATGCCCTTATCTACAGCTAATTTTTCAACCTTATTTTCACTATAACCTGTATCTATAATATTTTTAATATCATTATCTATTTCAAATATTTCAAATATACCTGTTCTTCCCCTATAGCCTGTATTATTGCACAAGCTGCATCCCTTACCTCTTCTTAACTTAACTGGCTTTTCAAGTCCAAGTATTCTCATTTCTCTCTCATCACTTATATATTCCTCGGCACAATTTGGACATATCTTTCTAACCAGTCTTTGAGCTATGACACCTGCTAAAGTAGAAGATATAAGGAAAGGCTTTATGCCCATATCCAGAAGTCTTCCAATAGTTCCTACTGCATTATTAGTATGAATAGTGGACAGCACCAGATGTCCTGTAAGTGCAGATCTTATAGATATTTCCGCTGTTTCATTATCTCTTATTTCTCCTACAAGAATTATATCGGGATCTTGCCTTAGTATACTTCTTAACCCATTTGCAAAGTCAAATCCAATCTTAGTATTTACCTGCATCTGATTAATACCTTTTAAGTTATATTCTACGGGATCTTCTATTGTGATTATATTTTTTGATATATCATTTAACATGTTCAATATGGAATATAGAGTTGTAGTTTTCCCACTTCCTGTAGGGCCTGATACCATTATTATACCATATGGGCTTGCAATCATCTTCTTTAGTCTAGTTAATTCATTATTTTCAAGGCCAATTTTTTCAAGATCCATTGAAAAGCTACTCTTATCAAGTAAACGCATCACAATTTTTTCACCTGAAATAGTTGGAATGATAGAAACCCTAATATCTATTGTGTGCTGCTTAACTTTAAAGTTAATTCTGCCGTCCTGGGGTATTCTATTCTCAGCTATATTTAAACTGGCCATTATCTTTACCCTGCTTATTACAGCAGAAAGCATGTTTATGTCCGTTCTCATAATTTCCCTCAGCATACCATCTACTCTAAATCTAACTCTCATTTCTTTTTCATCCGGTTCTATGTGAATATCCGAAGCATTATATAGCATTGCATTTTCAATTATAGTATTTAAGAATTTTATGATTGGTGCAGCTGTTTCGTCAGCTAACTCCTGATCATTTTCCACCGTCCTATTTGCAAAGTTTTTTCTATAATCCTGTACTGCTTCTTGTGCCTTACTTTTTCCATAATATTTATCAATATTTTTTAATATACTATTTCTAAGTGCTATAGCTGTTTTAACATGATAGCCCGTTGCTACTTTTATATCTTCTATGGCAAAGTAATTTAAAGGGTCACTCATAACTACAAGTAAAGAGCCATTTACAATGTCTATGGGAATGGCCTCATGTTTTTTTGCAGTACTTACAGGTAAAATATCTATAATATTCTGGGATACATTGATATTATCTAAATTTATCAAAGGTATGCCAAGCTGTTCTTTTACTGCATTAACTATCTGCTCATCTGTTGTAAATCCCATATTTACAAGTACTTCTCCCAGCTTTTTTCCCGACTCCTTCTGCATTATAAGAGCCTTTTTCATAACTTCCTCAGTTATAACTCCCTCATCTACAAGTATCTGTCCCAGACGTTTTTTTATTTTTGGCATAATAAGCACCTCATTAAATCATTATATTAACTTTCACACATATAAAATTCTGACTTAATATCAAGTGATTCTTAGGTTCAGATGGAGTTTGCTTATAAGGATAACTTTCTCC
>DAIMMR010000223.1:0-6525 GCA_036720575.1 Clostridium sp. | reverse complement strand
TCTAAGTGCTAAAGACACTAAGAATACTGTTAATAAGGTTCAGATGGAGAAAAGGCATTCCTTATATGCCAAACTCCACCTGAACCTAAGAATCACTTGATAAGCAATTATATAATGGTAATAAGAGTGATAATGAGAAAAATAAAAACATATCATATCTATTTGTTTTTTAGATTTAATTATTAGTTTTTAAGTTTTTTTGTTAAAATTTAAAAACTTTACTTTATAGTATTGATTTTCATACTAAAGTAGTATATTTTAAATATGAGAATAGTTAAAATATTTTGCATATTTATGTAAACATTAGAATTTGCAATTATATAAACTGGGGTATTATGTTTTACGCAAACGTTTTCCATATAATTTTGATTAATGAGAATTTTTATATATGTAGATTTCAGGCAGCATATATAAACAGAGTTCTAAGCATCAGATGGAGTTTTGACTCCACCTGATGCTTAGAAATCGTTATCCAGGGACGTAGCTGCTCTTTACTCCTACTTGGAGAAGTAGGAGTATTAGAGCAGGTAGTCATCGGATAAAAATTAAATCATTCTAGAATGGGGGTAAATTATGTGTATTAAAAGGAATGATACAAATATAGATGCCAATGCAGAATTATTAGGAATATTAAAGATAAAACCAAAAGATCAGAAGGATTATGTATTGAGAGGATGGAAGAGGTGTGAAAAATCTGGAATAAGCCCTTTCGAAAAAAAATGTGTCAAAAAATATGAAGGAAAAGAGTTAACAAATATCCTTTTGAAAAACAATAAGCTTATATACTATGCTAAGCCTTATATTGAAAGTTTATATTCTTTTGTTAAAGGTACATGTTTTGCGGTAGTGTTAAGTGATGCTAATGCATGCATACTTGAGTTAATGTTTGATGATAATATAATTAAGAATATTGCAGATAAAACTAATTTTGTTAAAGGAGCCGTTTGGGATGAAGTACATGTTGGGAACAATGCTGTTAATACATGTCTAAGAGAGGAAATGCCTATTCAAATTTCTGGAAATGAACATTACTGCATTATGAATAAGGATTGGACATGTTGTGCATCGCCAATTAGAAAAGGAAAAAAGGTTATTGGAGCTATTGGTGTTAGAGGATACAAGGTTAATAGTAATTCACATACGCTTGGTATGGTGGTGTCTACCGCAAAGGCAATTGAAACGAGAATAGAAGTGGAGCAGACAAAAATTGAATTAATACTTAAAAATAATTATGAAAATGCTTTGGTAAAATGTATATCAGATGGACTTATGACTATGGATAACAGTGGAATTGTGAGATATATTAATGATATTGGAGCTAAAATTTTAAAAGTAAATAAGGATGAAGCTATAGGCAAACATATTACGAATGTTGTGGACTTTCATCCAGTCATATTAGATGTATTTAAAAATAGAAAGGGTTATACACATAAGGAATTTATTTTAAAAAATAGGCAGGGTATTACTTTGCATTTTATTAAGTCTGCTAACATAATTAAGGATGAAGAAGGAAATATGATTGGAGTTGTAGATATTTTTAAAAAAATAGAGAATACTCAACGTAAAATTAAAAATGGAGCTGGAATGCGTGCAAAATTTAAATTTGAGGACATAATTGGAAATAGCAATGTTGTGAAAGAAAGTATTAGATTAGCTCAAATTGCAGCAAAGAGTTCTTCTAATGTGCTAATACAAGGGGAAAGTGGTACAGGAAAGGAATTATTTGCAGAATCTATTCATAATGCAAGTAGTAGGAAAAATGAACGATTTGTTTCAATAAATTGTGCTGCTATACCAGGTGAGCTTATTGAAAGTGAATTATTTGGATATGAAGAAGGTGCTTTTACAGGGGCATTAAAAGGAGGACATCCTGGTAAATTTGAAATTGCAAATGGAGGAACTATATTTTTAGATGAAATAGGAGATATGCCTCTTTATATGCAGGCAAAACTTTTACGGGCACTGCAAGAAAAGCAAATAACGAGAATAGGTGGAAACAGCGTTATAGATATTGATGCAAGGGTAATTTGTGCAACTAATAAAGATTTGCTGGAAAAATGTCGTAAGGGCACTTTTAGAAAAGATCTGTATTATAGGTTAAACGTGCTTAATATTAATTTGGCTCCTTTAAGAAAAAGAAAAGGTGATATAGAACAATTGGTGTACTATTTTATAAAAAAAATGAATATAAAAATAAGTAAAAGTATCAAAGAAATCTCAGATGAAGCTAAGGAGTATATTATTGACTATAAATGGCCCGGAAATGTAAGAGAACTTGAAAATTGTATTGAAAGGGCAGTTAACTTTTGCCAGAGTGATATTATAAATTTAAAAGATCTTGCTATTGACATTAAAGAAAAAACTAGTTACCATGATTTGGAAGGTGATTTGCTTAATGAACTAGTTATATTAAATAAAGATTCTAGTGAAGACAAATTAGATAGTTTAGAAAATATAGAAATTAGGGAAATTAGAAAGGTTATACAAAAAATGGACGGCAATATATCAAAAGCAGCTAATATTTTAAAAGTAAGTAGAAATACATTATATAATAAAATAAAGAAATATAATATCCATGTTTAGTGTTAAAAAAATTAACAGTGCTAAAAAAGTTCACACTTTAGTGTGAACTTTTTTAGCACTGTTTAAGTTTTATTATGGAAAAAACTTTTGAAAAATATGCATTTGTAATTTTAGTATGTATAGGCAATATAATCCAAATTCCAACTATGCTTAGAAACAGGGCATATAGGACTTAATTAAAAATAAGTGTAGAAAAAGTTGGCATAAAATATGCTCAAACATTATAGTGTAATAAAGTAAAAATGAGGAGGCATGGTTGTTTTGTCAGAGGTGGATAAGGATTTAACAACAAAATTTTATAAAACAATGGTAAAGATTAGAACTTTTGAAAAAAACATTGAAAGATTGTCTTTGGAAGGGGAGATACCAGGTTTTGTTCACTTATACATAGGTGAAGAAGCCATAGCTACTGGAGTATGTGCAAATTTAACTAAGAAAGACTATATAGAAAGTACTCATCGTGGGCATGGTCATACGATTGCAAAAGGAGCAGATATCAATAGAATGATGGCTGAAATATTTGGACGTGAGACAGGCTTTTGTAAGGGAAAAGGTGGTTCCATGCATATTGCAGATTTTAGCATAGGAATGCTTGGTGCTAATGGTGTTGTTGGCGGAGGATATAATCTAGCAGTAGGTGCAGCTCTTGCCATTAAGTATCAGGGAAGAAAGGACGTTTCAGTTGTTTTCTTTGGAGATGGTGCTTCTAACAGGGGAACTTTTCATGAAGCAGCAAATTTTGCATCTATTTTTAAACTTCCAGTAATATTTGTCTGTGAGAATAATAAGTGGGCGTCTACTACACCATATAGAACAACTACATCTGTTGAAAATATAGCTGATAGAGCTGTTGGTTATAATATGCCTGGTGTTATAGTAGATGGCAATGATGTATTTAAAGTTTATAAAGTAGCACAGGAAGCTATTGAAAGGGCAAGACATGGCGGTGGACCAACTTTGATAGAAGCTAAAACTTATAGGATTAAGGGTCACTTTGTAGGGGATCCAGAAAAGTATAGAACTAAAGAAGAAGTTCAAGAGCAATTTGAAAAAAATGATCCTATTAAGAACTTTAAAAAAGAAGCATTAGATAAAGGTTTGATGACAAGGGAAGAAATGGATGAAATTAATGAAAAGACACAAAAAAGTCTTGTAGAAGCTATAAAATTTGCAAAAGATAGTCCATTCCCTGATCCTTCAGAATTATATGAAGATTTATATGTATAGAGGAGATGACTTAGATGAGGAAGATATCGTTTTCAGAGGCAACACGTGAAGCAATGGAAGAAGAAATGTCTAAGGATGACAAGATATTTGTTATGGGTGAAGACATAGCAAGACAGGGAGGAATTTTTGGACAATTTAGAGGACTCCCACAAAAGTTTGGCTTCGAAAGAGTAAAAGATACTCCTATTTCAGAGACAGCAATAATAGGTACTGCTATTGGAGCAGCACTGGCTGGTATGAGACCAGTGGCAGATATGCATTTTGCTGATTTTATGGGAGTTGCAATGGATGAATTTTTTAATCAAATGGCAAAAATTAGGTACATGTTTGGAGGACAATGTAAACTTCCACTAGTAGTAAGGGCACCTGATGGTCTTTCAATTCAAGGCGCAGCTCAACATTCACAAAGCATTGAGGCATGGTTTATGCATATTCCTGGACTCAAGGTAGTTATACCTTCTAATCCAGCTGATGCAAAGGGACTTTTAAAAGCTGCATTAAGAGATGATAATCCAGTAATATATTTTGAAAATAAAATGCTTTATCCACAAAAAGGACCTGTACCAGAAGGAGAATATATAACAGAAATAGGAAAGGCCAAGGTAGTTAGAGAAGGAAAAGATGTAACTCTTGTTTCCTATTCGATAAAGATGCAGCAGGCACTTGAAGTTGCTGATATATTGGCAAAAGAAGGAATAGATGTAGAAGTCATAGACTTGATTACTATATCTCCAATAGATAAAGAAACGATTTTGAATTCTGTAAAGAAAACTAATAGATTTGCAGTTCTTCATGAAGCTGTAAAACAGGGAGGAGTTGGTGCAGAATTATCTGCAATAGTAGCAGAAGAGGCACTTGACTATTTAGATGCTCCCATAGTAAGAATAGGAGCACCATTTACTCCAATACCATTTTCGCCAACACTTGAAAACAATTACAGAATAAATACAGAAGATGTAGCAAATAAAATAAGAGGAATGTTTTAGATATGGTAAAGATCTCAACAGGAGGCAAGATGTCACTGGAGGAAGCAGGAAATATTTAAATATGCTTCCTCCAATAAATGAAAAGACAGTAATCAAAGGGCAGACACAAAAATATATTATATGAAAATTAAAATTGATAGGAGGAATATAATAATGGCTATTGAAAGTAGTCTAGTGAAGAGGAAATATGTAAATATTATTTTACCGCTATTTATTGGTTCCATGCTTGCTTTCCTTGATCGTCTTAACATTTCTTATGCTGCATTAACTATGAATAAGGATCTGGGGTTTAGTGCTGAAGTCTTTGGAATGGGTGCAGGAATTTTATTCTTTGGTTATATTGTATTTGAAATACCAGGAACTGTGTTTGCTGAGAACCACAGCCCAAGTAAATGGATGGTTAGAATTATGCTTACATGGGGATTGGTTAGTAGTCTTATGGCTTTTGTGCGTACTCCAACGCAGTTTTATATTGTAAGATTTTTAGTTGGATCTGCAGAAGCAAGTTTTTATCCTGTTTGTTATTCTGTTATTATTCCACGTTGGTTTAATAAAGAAGATAGGCCTAAGGCAGTTTCAATAATGCTTACTTCCTTATTAGTATCGAACATTGTAGGTTCACCTCTAGCAGGGATATTGTTAGGATGTAAGTGGATGAGTCTTGTGGGATGGCAGATGCTGTTTCTTCTTGAAGGTGCTATGGCATTCATTTTTGGAATCATACTCATTTTCTGGCTAAAAGACTCTCCATCCGATGCTAACTGGCTGACAGATAGAGAAAAAGAAGAAATAATAGAAGAATATAAAAATGAAATTGCTGAAAAAAACAATATACGAAAATATACTTTATGGCAAGCTATGGCAGATAAACATGTACTTAAAATGTGTCTCATTTATTTCCTGTGGATTACTGGTTTTTGGGGATTTGGTTTTTGGCTTCCTACAGTGCTGAAGTCTGTATCTGGATTAAGCAATTCCAGTGTCAGTTTGCTTATTATTGTTCCTATGGCAATAGCTCTTATAGGTTTTGTGGTAAATGGTAACTCATCATCTAAAACAGGAGAAAAAAAGCTGCATGTAGCTATTCCTATGTTTATTGGAGCTGTTGGAATGGGATTAGCAGTAGTTGTCACTAATCCTGTATTGAGTTTTATACTTACCTGTGTTACAGCTGTAGGTGTATATGTAGGAATGGGAGTTTGGTGGACTTATCCTACTTCATTTTTATCCGGTCCTGCAGCTGCTGGTGCTACTGGTTTGATTAATTCTGTTGGAAACTTAGGAGGTTGGTTTGGACCTTATCTAGTTGGATTTATCAAAAATCGTACAGGTTCCTATGGTGGTGCATTTTTGTATATGACAGTATCTCTATTACTTGCAGGTATTTTAATACTTACACTTAAAGAAGTATCTTCAGATGAATCAGCACCACAAATTGAAATTAAAAAGTAAATATTGTATGTAGGCAATGTACTACTTAATCTTAAAATTTAAAGAGGTGTTATATTTGAATTTTAAAAATAAGGTTGTAGTTATTACAGGAGGAAGTCAGGGAATAGGAAAAGCTATATGTAAAGGTTTTGCAAAGTTAGGTGCAAGAGTTACAATTCTCGATATTAGTGAAGAAGCTCAAAAAGTTGTAGATGAAATAAAAAAGGACAATGGGACTGCTGAGTTTTATAAAACAAATGTAGCAGATAGCTGTTCTGTAAGAAGCAGTTTTGATAAA
>DAIMMR010000222.1:0-6526 GCA_036720575.1 Clostridium sp. | reverse complement strand
ATAGCAATGTTCCTCTTTGGGGCTTTGAAGGGGGAATGGAGAAAATGCTTCAAAGGCTTCAGACTTCGGAAATCCGAGAGCAGCTTAAGGCTGAGAGCAATGCAAGCCATGTTGGACGATGGGGTGATATTTTCGTATCCTATGCCGAAAGTGAAAAAAATGCCTGGACCATAGGAAAATCTATTGCTGAGATTGCAGAAATCAGAAGTGTGGATCCTGCAGATGCGTGTTTCGATTTAATTGTTGAGGAAAAAGGAAGAGTCAATGAAGTGAATTATGGCATGTGCGAAGAGGATATCGAGTATATTATGTCTCAGCGGTTTACTATGATTGGTTCCGATGGATATGCTGCTTCTATGGATTATCCCGGATTGCCGCATCCCAGATGGTATGGAACATTTCCAAGAGTCATTGCACATTATTGCAGGGACAGAAGACTTTTTCCATTGGAAACTGCCATTTACAAAATGACGGGTTTGCCTGCGGCGCGTCTTGGGCTTCCTGGCAGAGGTCTTGTCAAGGAAGGGATGTGGAGTGATTTGGTTCTGCTGGATTTTGAGAATATTCAGGACACTCCGGATTACAACTCTCCAAAATCCGCCTGCAAAGGTATTTTAAAAGTGTATGTAAATGGGGTTCTGACTGCAGAGAATGGAGTCCATACAGGTGCAAAATCAGGGAAAATATTGAGAAAAGGAAGAAAGGGACGATAATTATGTGGAATGAGCTTTTTGATAAAATGAAAGGTATGCGCGGAAAGGTGGGCTTTTATTACAAAAATCTTGTTACTGATGAAACTGTGGGATTTAATGAAGATGAACTATTTCGTGCTGCCAGTATTTTCAAACTTCCGCTTCTTGCGGCAATGCTTTATGAAAAAGTGTATAATAATGTGGACTTCGGCGAGAAAATCAAAATTTCAGAGAGTGATAAAATACCTGGATGTGGTGCGGTCCAGCATATGACAGGCGAACCTTCGATTGATATTTTGACACTGGCAAAGTTGATGATTACCATAAGTGACAATACTGCCGCGAATGTTCTTGCAGAGTATTTCGGAATTGAAAAAATGAAGGGTGTTTTTGATAAGCTTGGTATGAAAAAAACCAGGCTGAATAGGCAGCTTTACGATTTTGAAAGTGAAAGCAGGGGCGTTATGAATGTATTCACTCCTAAAGAGATGGGTGAACTGCTTGAAAAGATATATAAAAGGACTTTGATTAACGAAGAAACTTCGGAGTTTTTTGAGGACATTCTGCTCCAGCAGCAGATTAACAGCAAGATACCAGCTAGGCTGCCTTATGATTTTAAAGTTGCTCATAAAACTGGAGAAGAGGAGGAAACAACTCATGATGTGGGCATAGTGTATGCAAAGCAGCCTTTTATAGTGTGCTTTGCATCAAATGATACAGATGTTCCAGAATTTGAAGATTTTATGCGGGATACTTCATACAGGCTTTTCTGCATGACTGAGCAATAGAGGACGATGGATTTTAAATTAGAACCAGTTGGGATTGAATATGTAATCCTAACTGGTTTTTTGCTTGGTGTAAATGATAAAATGAAAATACACAAAAATACACAGATTTACAGATTTGTACATTTTTCTAGTATAATATTTTAAAATGATTGGGGGGATGTTTTACGGAAAGATATATTAAATCAAATAAATAACATTTTTTTAAATATAAGTTGTTAATTATTGATGAAATAGGCTATTTGCCAATTGATAAACAATGGGCCAACTTACTATTTCAATCGATAAATAAGAGGTATGAAAAGAATTCAACTATAATTACTACAAATCAGCCTTTTAGTAAATGGGGCGAGGTTTTCTCTGATGTAACATTGGCTAACGCCATTCTCGACAGATTAATCTACCATTCAAAAATTATTAAAATTACTGGACCTTCTTATAGATTAAAAGGAAAAATTGATTTATTAGAAAGTTAAAAATGTAGCAATAATTAATTCTAATAATTGTACATTTTTAAGTTGACATTTACATACATTACCTTCCTTTTTTTCTTTATATATTAAATATATCATAAAGGGATAAACATTTTTGTTCATGCCTTAAAAAAGATGTACGTCTTAAAACGCAGGAACATAAGGGGAGTTCCCTGTGTTTTTTGTTGCCATACTTTTATTGATTTACATGGGCAAAGGTGATATATTTATCACATATATCACTTTAGTAATGGAATTGTGTTATTATGATAGGATGGAGTAATATGGTATAGCTTATGTAATTATATTGGATTCTTCTAAGGAGATGATAATACTATGTCAAAAATGAAGATTGAGCCTATGAAACAGCCTGACAAAATCGTAAATTATTGGAAAAAAGAAAAATTTGTTGTGGCTTTAATTGTAATATTTGGATTGTCTTATAACATTACAATTATTTTAGGACCTATATATCAGGGAAAACTAATAGATTCTATTGCCTATGGGAATAGCCTATCTTCAGTAATAATTCTTGCAATTACCTATACACTCCTTATAGGAATTAATCAACTTTTACGATATTTTAAGCGGTTTTATATAAGGCGTTTTGCTAATAGTACCAGTGCTACTATGAGGCTTATGATATATAACAATATTATGCACAAAAGCATTTCTGAACTAGACGATGAAAATACTGGGAATCTAATGACGAGAGCTATTTCAGATGTTGATTTATGTGTTGAGGGTATGCGAAAGTTCACCACTGAAGTATTTGATACTGGCGTCCTTATGGTTACTTATATTATATCAATGCTTGTTTATGATGTTAAAATAACTATATTGTCTATTATTTTTGTTCCCATTGCTATGGTACTTGCTGAAAAGTTAAAAACTGTTATTTATAAATATTCAAAGGAATATCGCCAAAAAAGCAGTGAGTTGGCTGATATTACTTATGATGCAATTGAAAATTCAATGATTTATCGAGTAAATGGTATGGAATCAAAAAATAGTGTGAAGTATATAGAAGAATTAGAGGATTTGCAAGATAAGGCAATAAAAGCCAATATATTAGAAAACTCTATGCAGCCTATATACAATGTTATTGCTATGCTTGGAATTATAATAGTAATCTATCTAGGAGGTACAAAAGTTATTAATGGTGGTTGGACTGTAGGGGCTTTTTCTACTTATGTTGCTATGTTTACTGCTATGGCTTTTAAGGCAAGTAAAGCAGCAAAGCTATTTAATTCTGTACAAAAATCACAGGTTTCATGGAAGCGTATAAAACCGTATCTTGAAGAATACAAAATCAAAGACACTTCTTCTAATATAGATACAAGCTGTACTTTACTATCTGTTAAAAATCTTAGTTTTTCTTATGAAGATGGTAAGGGAAATATTATCGAAAATGTTAATTTTACAGGGTCACAAGGGGAAATTATTGGAGTAACAGGTTCTATTGCTTCTGGTAAGTCTACCCTTGGAATATCTTTACTAGGTCTATACCCTTATGTAGGAAGCATTAAGATAGATGGCAAGGAATTAAAGGATTATTCAGAATATGAGCGAAGCCAAATGATTTCTTATTTAGGGCATAAACCCCAGTTGCTGTCAGATACCATATATAACAATATAACCCTGGGAAGCAAAAGTGATATTACTTCTGTTTTAAAGGATGTTTGTTTTGATAAAGACTTAGAGGCAATGCGTAATGGCCAGAATACGCTAGTTGGAAATAGTGGAATAAAATTAAGCGGGGGACAGCAGGCTAGGATAGCTCTTGCAAGAGCACTTAACAATAAAAATAAAATTATTATATTGGATGACCCTTTTTCTGCTGTTGATATGAAGACGGAAGAAAAAATTATTGAAAACTTAAAAAATAATTACAATGATAGTTTAATTATTCTAATTTCACACCGTTTAGCTATTTTTAACAGAATAGATAAGATTATTCTTTTAAATGATGACAAAACAGTAGATTATGGTACACATAATGAACTTATTAAAAAATCAGAACTCTATTCTACAATATATAATTTACAGAACACAGAGGGAGGGAACAATGATGAGCACAATAAAAAAGTCAGTATTTAAGGTAATAAAAAGCAATATATGGACTATTATCTTATTAGTATTTGTTATTTGTGGTGTTGTTGTTTTAAGTTTAATTCCTCCTCAAATTTTAAAAAATATTATTGACCAAAGCCTTGTACCAAAGAAATTTGATAAGTTACTTACCTTTGCTTTTGCTTATATTGGTATTCTGTTTTTAATTGGGGTATTTAATTTTTTTAAAGAGGCTATTATTACAATTTTGGGACTAAAGATTACAAAGGAAATACGAAGTGAGATGATAAAAAAGCTTGAAAGAATAAATGCAATGTTTTTTTCCACTAATAGTTCAGGAACAGTAGTTTCACGATTTACAAATGATGTTGATGCAATTAATTCACTATTTACAAGTGGTATTGTTGGAATGATAGTTGATTGTTTTAAGATTATAGGTATTGTAATTTCAATTTGGATGTTTAGTAGCAAGCTTGGCATTGTAACCCTATTACTATTGCCAGCTATTTATAGTATTACAAGGGCTTTTCAAAAAAGAATGCTTAAGGCACAGATTGAGAATCGAATATTAGTGGGCAAAGTAAATAATCATATTTCTGAAAGCTTAAAAAATGTACAGATGATTAAATCCTACAGCAAGGAAGATTATATGGAAGAGAACTACACAAAATATTTACTTGAAAATTATAAAACAGTTGAAAAAGTTAATTTTTATGACTCTGTATACTCTCCAATAATTCAACTTATTCGTGCTGCTGTTATTAGTTTCATTGTAGTACTATCATCAAAACAATTAAACTATTTAGGTATATCTCTAGGTATGGTTGCAGCATCAATAGAATTAATATCTAACTTATTTGCACCAATTGAGAGTCTAGGCATGGAACTACAAAATATTCAACAGGCCATATCAGGCATTAAAAGAGTAAATGACTTTTTCGATGAACCTGAAGATGACTTTAAGAAGAATGAATTAAGGGCAGAAAATATCATTCCTAAAGGTGAAGATGTAATATTATCTTTTAACGATATTACTTTTCAATATGAAGAAGGCTTAGATATTATCCAAAATATTAATCTTGTCTTAAAACAAAATGAGAAAGTTACATTTGTAGGAAGAACAGGAGTTGGGAAAACCACATTATTTAAGCTTATAATGGGGCTTTTAAAGCCAACAAAGGGCAGCATTACAATAAATGGCATTGATGTTTACGACATACCGAACTCTGAGAAACGTAAAATATTTGGGTATGTTGATCAAAGTTTTCACATAATAAAGGGAACAGTAGGAGATCAAATAAGTTTGCAGGATGAGAGTATTACGAGAGAACAAATAGAAGAGGTCATAGATTTTGTAGGGCTTACAGAATATGTAGCATCTTTGGAAAATGGACTAGATACTATGGTAGACAGTGACACTCTTTTTTCACAGGGACAAAAACAACTTTTAGCAATAGCTAGAGCTATAGTAACTAATCCTCCTATTCTTTTGCTAGATGAAATTACAGCAAATCTTGATTCTATAATTGAAGAAAAAATAGTCTCTGTATTGCAAAAGACAAGGGATGCTCATACAATACTATCCATATCCCACCGTTTATCTTCTATGATTGCCAGTGACACAGTAGTTATATTAGAAGACGGTAAAGTTAAAAATGTTGGTTCTCCTGAAGTCCTTTTAGAAAATGATGAATGGTACCGCAGTCATATTACATTGGAAAAACTTACTTGGAGTTAGATTGTGTTAATAATTAAGATTTAATAGAACGTGTTTTTATTCTATTATATTGATAGATCAAATTTTTATGTCCAGTTATAGATACACATTTCTCTAACTCAATAAGGAAAGTTTGATAAAGTGAATCATCTGAACAATTAATAAAAATAGGGCGGATGTTCTCGAAAATATAATTTTCTAATTCTTCAGGTGGTGAACCTCTATTTTTAAGAAGATAGAAATTATAAATAATATTAAATTCTTTTGGGAAATTTTCCACAGGGTACTCTTCTTTATTTGCTTGTTGAGGTATATCTAAACCTGTAATGGTAGATATATTATTTAAGTAAATTGCTGTAGGTAAAAAAAGTTCATCTGATTCTATTAGTACAAATGATAGCAGTTCAAATGCTAGATTATATTTTTTCCTATTAAAACATCCCATAGAAATATTAAAAATATGGGTTATTATTTGCTCTTTATTTTTATCTATATTTTCTTTAAAAATGGGCAGAGTTTTTCTTGTCTCTTCAATCCATTCATTAGAATTACATTCTTCCATCAATATAAGTTTTAGTGAATAAGTTTGTAATATAGCTAAAGTATTATCTGTTTTAAGGTAATATTTTTCAAGTTCTGATAAAAGCTCTGCTGCTCTTAAATAATATTTTTTCTTTATTAAAGTATATATTTGATTACATTGCAATCTATAAGATTTGCTTGGCAAATTCTGTATATGATATTCTAAAAGTACCCCAAATTCTAATTGAAAATTCCTCTAGAAGA
>DAIMMR010000221.1:0-6533 GCA_036720575.1 Clostridium sp. | reverse complement strand
AAAAGTCAAATAACTTCAGATAATCCTATATTTATAAATATACAAAGTGGGGATACTATAATTCCTAAAAAAGGTGACGAAGAATACATGGTTTTAAAAACCGTAAGAAATTTTGCAAAAGAAGAACTGGATATATATATAAGAAGAATAAAAAGTAAAGATGAAGTAATGGACGAAATAGAAGAACTGGCTAATAAGACTGTAAAATCAGTACTGGATTCTATTAAAGATACATTTGACTTTGATAAAAAAGAGTAATTTATAGACAGTAATTTAAAAAGGAGCTGACGCACTAAAAAATTAGTGTGCAGCTCTTTTTGATATCAAGAAGGTGGACTAGTTGTAAATAATGTATTACTTTTTTGCCACTACGGCAAACTTGTGGGACTTATCTTTTTTAAGTCCATTAGTAAAAGAAGGATTTACACCAGTTAATTCCAGTTTCTTATTAAAATCGAGATGAACACGCAAATCACTTACTCCCAAATCAATTAGTACATCAACATCCCAGCTTGGACGTCTTTTTTCCGTAATGTAACATTCCTCGGAAATGTCATTTCTCTCCCTTTGTTGTTCAATCGTCTGAGTTGTAGAAACAAGTTTTTCTCCTCTCTCATCAGATTCTTTAAATGTTTTTCCGTAATTGGCATCTATATTAACCATTATTCCCCCCGGTTTCAGAACACGGTGAATATGATAATACATCTTCTTAGCATCCTCTACAATCCATGTTACATTTCTGGTAATGATAAAATCAAAAGTGTTATCTGGAAATGTCAAATTTTGAGCATCCATTTGTAAAAACACAATATCTTTGATCCCTTTTTCCTCTGCATTTTTCTTAGCTTGTACTAGCATTTCAGAGGAGAAATGGACTGCTGTTACTTGACATCCAAGCTTATTTAAAATAAGTGCAAAAAATCCAGCTCCAGTTCCAACATCCAATACTTTTAAATCTTTTTTGCTATCTGGCAAAATCTCCAATAAAAACTTTTCATAAGCATTTCTCATTGGAGACTCATACTCATTCATTCGCAGGCCACTAAACTCAGGTGCCCTGCCCGACCAGTATTTATTTGATCTCTTACTTAAAATTCCCATATAGATCTCCTAAAATACATATTTTTTGTCTTCATATTATATAAATTCATCTAATCAGCAGATTCGTACAATAACTTTTTAGAGATTTATTCAGGTTTTTGTGCGCTTAATATTCTGTTAAGTTCTGAATCACTTAAGTTGTAATTAAAAAAAGTTTTGTAAAAAGATTTTGCTTCACCTGTAACATCCAAATCCTTAAATTTTTCAGGATACAATGTTTTAGCCATCCAAGGAAGATATAACGCTGTTTCCGATCCTAAACTTGACCATTTAAATATACCTTGAGGTATTACAAATACCTTTCCACTTTGAACTGCTTTTATCTGTGTAAATCTTGGGTCTTTCATTAACTTTGCTTTGTCATTTTCGTTCCAATCTACAAATATAACATCAGGATTCCACTTCAATATCTGTTCAAAAGATACATCTTTGTAACCATTAATATCTTTTTCCGCAACATTGATACCACCCACCATGTTTATCTCTTCATTTTGAATGATATTTTTTCCCCACGTACTAAGTACTTTACCGCTAACGGAAAGAGTCAACACCTTTTGTTTCTGATTATCAGGTATTTGCTTTGTAACTGAAGTTATTTTGTTTATATTTTGTACTACAAATTCTTTATACTTAGCTGCTCTTTGTACTCCCTCTTTACCAAGTACCTTTCCAGCAAGAGTAACTGCATCAATCATGTCATAAATACTGTTCTTTGTATAATCAATCATAATAGCAGGAATGCCAGCTACTTTATTTTTATCAACACTCTTATCAGTTTTCCTTAAGAAAAGCACATCAGGCTTGTTTATTAATAATTGTTCTTGATTAACTCCAGATGTACTGAATGGGTAATTAATATTTTTAAGTTTAGGAAATATTTTTAAAGCCCAAGGATAATTCTTGATGGAATCTGCAGAAACTACAATTTTGTCACCACCACCAACAGTGAGAAGTACATTAATAAAACCAGGCCAAGATGTACCTATTTTGTTAACCTTTGCAGGTAATTTGATAACGTTTCCATCCATGTCTGTAATAGTTTGATAGTCTGCTTTCTTAACTGTCTCTTTACTTTGTGTTGTAGTGGCAGATTTATTATCTGTATTCATACAACCTGTAAAAGATGAAACAATGAGGGTAATTAAAATAACCGATATAAATTTTCTTTTCATGACTATTTTCATTCCTTTCGCTTAACTTAATGAACAATACGGGATAATTCGTTTCAATTTATTGTAACATCATATTTTAATGCTGTAAATAATTTTTGTACGTTCCTGAAATGTTTTATTTGTTTTTGAATGTTTGTGATATATTTTATTTGTTTTTGTATGTTTAAGTAGATGATAAAAAAGTTACTTGAAATAAACGTATTTGCTCAATAAGTTGAGGTATTTATCAAAAAAACAAATCTCTCACTCGAAAGAGTAAAAGATATATGTTAAAATTATCATATGACGAAGCATATTAATTTGCACAAAGGTTATACTTCAAATCGTGTAAATTATCAATTTAAACTTCCATGATGGAGTCATTTTCTATAAAGCACTAAAAAACGCTGCCGCAGTAGCTTGCTTTTTATGCTAATGCGACAGTCCCTTTTTTTATCTGATGCCAAGAACTCTGTTTATAGAAATTTTATTTAGGCATTTGAAAGAAAATAGACTAGCATATTTACTGGTTATTTCTTTGAAATGCATTAAGTTAGGAAGTGCAAAAGTGAACAAAAGTATAATAAAAAATTTTGCCGTTCAAAGTAGAAAAGAACTTAAAGTAAAAGTTAGAGCATCATTATATGATATGGGAAAGGATAAAATTAAAAGTTTAAATGAAAAAGATGATGATGCCTATAACAAAATCATTGAAGAAACTGCATATATTTGGTTTAATAGATTTATTTCAATTAGATTTATGGAAGTGAATCATTATATTCCTACAGAAATAGGAGTATTATCTTGTTTTAATCCAGCTGACATTGAAATGAATATAGTAGTGAAAGCAAATGATTTGAAGTTTAATATAGATAGTGAAAAAATTGATGAAATAAAATTAAATGCAAATGTAGATGAATTATTTAAGTATATGATAATAACTGAATGGAACAGTTTAAATAAAATACTGCCTTCTGTGTTTAAAAAGGAAGAAAATTATGTAGAATTACTCTTCCCACATAAACTTATAAAAGAAGGTTCTTTTATAAAAAATCTATTAGACAAAAATATTATATCTGAAAACGATTGGAGAAATGTAGAAATTATAGGATGGCTTTATGAATACTATGAACTTGAAGAAAAAAATAGGATAATAAAGTCAAAACATAAGTATACTAAAGAAGAAATTCCCTGTGCAACACAGCTGTTTACACCAGATTGGATAGTAAAATATATGGTTCAAAATTCTCTGGGAAGATACTGGATAGAGTTACATCCAGAACACGGTGATTTAAAGGAAAAGTGGGAATTTTATATAGAAAATTCAGAGAAAAAAGAGGATATAGGGTATAAACTGAAACCTTATATAGATAAAAAATTGAAGGTTGAACAAATAAAGTGTTTTGATCCTGCTTGTGGTTCGGGTCACATACTTATATACATATTTGATCTGCTATATGATATATATATAAAATGTGGGTATAAAAAGGAGAATATACCAACTCTTATAATAGAAAATAATCTTTATGGACTGGACATAGATGACAGGGCATGTCAGCTTGCATGTTTTTCAATTATAATGAGGGGGATGAGGTACAATAAAGAGCTGCTTAATAGCACAAAGGAAAAGTCTATAAAGTTTAATATAGTATCTATACAAGAGACTAATAGCTTTGACGATAAAGATATAGCTTATATAGCTGGGGAAAATTTAGGAAAAAATTATAACAGAACAAAGTCTTTCATAGAAAATTTTAAGAATGCAAAAATATATGGTTCTCTTTTAAAATTAGATACATTCAATATACAATTTTTTAAGAATAGACTAGAGTATATAAGGAATGGGATTTCCAATAATGTGATTGAAGAAAGTAGAAGAAAAAAAGTTTTAAGACTTATGCCGCAGCTTATAAAGCAGAGTGAAATAATGCTTAAAACTTATGATATTTTGGTAGCAAATCCACCTTATATAGGAAACAAATATTTAAATCCCCTTTTGGCCAAATATATTGGAGAGAAGTATCCAGAAGGAAAGTCAGATATATTTTCTGCATTTATGGTGTACAGTTTTTCAAAAGTTAAGGTAAGCGGTCAATTGGGATTTATGACACCTTTTGTGTGGATGTTCATACAGTCTTATAAAAGGCTCAGGGAAATTATAGTAGACAATAAAAACATAAATAATCTGATACAGTTGGAGTATTCCGCATTTGAAGAAGCAACAGTTCCAATCTGTACATTTACTTTAAGAAATTATAATGCACAAATTAAGGAAAATTATATTAAATTGTCACATTTTAAAGGGGTTTGTAGTCAGCCAGAGAAGGTTAAGGAAGCAATAAATAATCCAGCTGTGGATTACAGGTATGAAGTAAAGCAAGGTAAAATGAAAAACATTCCACAAAATAGATTTGGTTACTGGCTTACAGATAGTGAAATTCAAGTATTAAATGAAGCAAAAGTCATAGCTGATGTCTCATTCCCCTGTACTGGTATGCAGACCGGAAATAATGATAAATATGTAAGACAGTGGTTTGAGGTGGAATATGAAACTATTAATTTCACAGGTAAAAATAATGGAAATAAATATTGGATACCCTATCAAATGGGAGGAGACGCCCGAAAATGGCATGGAAATATTTCGGAAGTAATTTACTGGAAAGACAATGGAGAAAAGTTGAAAGAAGAAAAAGGTGCGGTTATAAGAAATGAGAGGTTTTATTTTAAAAGAGGTATAAGCTGGAAAAGGATAACTTCAGGAAATAATACTATAAGGGTATTAAACGAAGGCTTTATTTTTGACCAATCTGCAGATTCTATATTTGTTAAAAATGAATCTGATTACAATTATATACTGAGTCTTTTTAATACTAAGATAATGAAGAAAATTTTTGAGTTTATATCTCCTACGTTAAATTTAACATCAGGAACTGTTAAGCAAATTCCCATATATATGGTCAATAATACAATTGTGAGAAAAAAAATAGATTTACTTTGTAAAGAGTGCATAGGTATATCTAAATTGGATTGGAACTTTTTTGAAACTTCCTGGAATTTTACAAGGCACCCTCTTTTGTTAGTTGAGAGTGGAAAATTGATAGTTAATAGTAAACAGCTATCAGTAGAAAGTAATAAAAATCAAAAAAATACCACTTACTTGTCAGATGCATTTAATACATGGAAGATGTTCACTGATAAACAGTTTGCTAGATTAAAATCTAATGAAGAAGAATTAAATGGAATTTTTATAAAAATTTATGGACTTAAAAATGAATTGACGCCAGAAGTATCAGATGAGGAAATAACTATTAGAAAAGCAGATTTATCAAGAGATATAAGGAGCTTTATTTCTTATGCCGTAGGATGTATGTTTGGCAGATATTCTTTAGATGTAGATGGAATTGTATATGCTGGAGGAAATTTTCATGATAAATGGAAACTTGAAAATGAAAAATGGAAGGTTAAAAATCAAAAAAGCGATACATGGTTTTACTCTATTTTTTCACCTGATGAGGATAACATAATCCCGGTACTTTCAGAAAACTATTTTGAAGATGATATAGTAGACAAATTTGTACAATTTGTAAGTGCTACTTTTGGAGAAGAAAAGCTATCAGAAAATATTCAATTTATAGCAAAAGTCCTTGGGAAAAAAGGTAATGAAACAGATGAAGATACTATAAGAAGGTACTTTATATGTGATTTCTTTAAAGATCATGTAAAGATGTATAAAAAGAGACCTATATATTGGATGTTTACATCTGGCAAGGAAAAGACGTTTAATTGCTTGATTTATATGCATAGATATGATAAAGATACTTTATTTAAAATAAGCACAATTTATATAGGAAAGCTTAAAAAAGTATTGTATAAAAAAAAGAAAGAGCTCCTTAATATAATGGGAGAGGGCTGTGGATGCTTGAAAAAAAAGAAAGCCCAAAAAGAGCTTTTAGTACTTCTTAAAAAAATAGATGAACTGGAAAAGTATGATGAAATGATAAAATATATGAATTCTACAAAAATAGAAATAAATTTAGATAAAGGTGTGAAAACTAACTATAAGAAGTTTAAAGAACTACTGTGTAAAATGTAATTTTAATTTTAAGGAGAAAAGTATGGATGAAGATTATAAAAATCTTAAAATTGCAGAAAAAGGTGCACGTATCAGTATTATAGCTTACATACTTTTATCGATGCTTAAACTGACTTTAGGATATTTTTACCAATCTAAAGCACTTACTGCTGATGGAATCAATAATTCAACGGATATAATTGCGTCAC
>DAIMMR010000220.1:0-6559 GCA_036720575.1 Clostridium sp. | reverse complement strand
GCAACTTTTCAGAGGACAATTGACAGAGGACAGAGGACAATGAAGGTGAGTTTTCTTCCTTACGTCAGAAAACTAATTTATTTTTAAGCTTGTTTTGCCAATGCAAAACATCGCTTAAGTAGTTATCTAAAATCTATGATTTTCAGATAACTGCTTACTAAAAGAGTACCTATGAAAAACAAAAAAACATAAATTTCTTTTAAATTGAAGATTTTTCGTAGTGCAGCGGAGAAAAATCCTCCTTCACTGTCCTCTGTCAATTGTCCTCTGTCCTCTCAAAAATATTGCGACGCAATATTTTTATATTAGGTCAAAATTTTATATGTGCTAAAGTTAAGTCCTTAATTTTTAATTATATATTTGGCATTCATAAAACCATTAAAAGGCTAAATAGACGTAATAGAATAAATGGCGTTTTTTTAGTTAAAATATATGTATGCTGAAATATAATTGAGAGGTGTAAATAATTATGGATGAGAAATTATTACAACATTTTAAAGACAAATTGAAATCACAAAGAGATGCAGCTTGTGAGTTGTTGGAACAAATGGAAAAGAATGAAACGATAAAATCCAATGCAGAACTATCTACGGAGTTGTCTTTTTATGACAATCACCCAGCAGATAATGCAAGCAGTATATTTGATAAGGAAAGAGGATTAGCTTTTCAAAAAAATGAAGAATTTATTATAGAAAAGGCAGATGATGCCTTAAAGAAAATTGAAGAGGGTACTTATGGAATATGTGAAGTCTGTGGTAAGGAAATAGATCTAAATAGATTAGAATTTCTTCCATATGCACAGCACTGTATTGATTGCCAGCAAAGTATGGATAATTCAAAACCTGATGAAATGAACAACAGACCTCCAGAGGAAGATGTCCTCAAGGACACCTGGAATAGAGGATACCATGGAGACGACGATCAGGTTGGATTTGATATGGAAGACAGTTACCAATCAGTTAACAAATTTAATAGAAGAAAAAATATAGTTGAAGAATATGTGGATGAGGATGAAACATATGTTGATCCTATAGAAAAAATAAGCAATGAGGAGTATAAAAATCAATTACCTTAAAAATAAAAATAAAAAGATTGCAATCAAGTTTACATAAACTAAAACTTGTGCAATCTTTTTTATTATTGAATATAGGTTAAATATTTTGAGGAAGACCATCCTTCAATACCATTTATACGGATCTTGTACCAACTGCCATCTGAAGTTTGACCAATTTTCTGTGCATATTGTCCTTGAGAGAGCACTCCAACTATTTGTGCTGTAGACGATGAATTTGCTCTTATATTTAACTGGTATACACCGCTAATAGTTACATACTGATTCGCTGGTACTGTACCAAGGGTGTTTCCCCAGATCCATCCTGTCTGTCTGTTGTAGGTAACTTGATACCATCCATTTGAATAATTCATTAAGTTTAAAATAGTACCTTTTGGAACAGTGGTTAAAATAGAATAACTTGTTGATGGATTTGCTCTTAAATTTGCGTAACTTGTTATATTGGAAACCTGAGCGTATCCTCCAACTTTAAATTTAGGAGTTGATGTTGTATCTTCAACTATATTTATATAACGTGCAGGTATATATCCTTGGTTAATTGTATTCATGCTTATAAAATATCTTTTAGCACCTTGTATCCCACCGTAAGTTTGATCTGGTGTTGACTCATAGGTAAAAGCACCTTGTACTCCATTTAAAGTTCCCCATCTATCAAAGATAACTACGTGATCACCTGGCTTGTCCAAGATATCCATGTGTTGTAAACTGTTTAAACCAATTTTTTTAAAATAGTTGTTTAATAAAGTACTTGTTGATTGTTTGTAATCTGCAATATTAAAAGAGGCTTGTACAAAACCAGAGCAATCCATTCCTGCAGTCCCAGGTATATATCCTAGTTTTCCATTTGTATTTACGTTTCCCGTAAAGGCACCTTTATTAACTGCGTCAAGGAAGCTTGTCCACGGAGCGTTGTAAGAAGTGGTATTAATTCCGTCAATTCCACCCCAATCATAAGGTATACCTTTAAAAGTAGCTGTTGTTACACCTTTAAACTGATTTGGGAGTGTAACACTTGATGTATATTGAGAAGATATATTGCTATTTTTGTTTGCAGAGTATGTCCAGGTTAAATCCATTAAATTTGTGGCCCTTTGCTCAACTTGAGTTCTTGATATTGGAGTTTGTGCAGTTGCACTTACTTTGTAAAAAGGTACACTCATTACTGAGGTAAATGCAATTAATGGAACTAAAATTTTAGCTAAGCCTTTCTTCATTTTTTCCATCCTTTCAAGAATATTTTGAAAACGTTCAATATTAAAACCTAATTAAATTATAATAATATAACTCTATGCTATCAATCATCAAAAGTTGGAATGATCTAACATCAAAATGTATTTAAGGTTTAATATACCAAATTCCAGAGACTATACCCGTTGTTTTTTTAAATTTATGTTTATTATAATACATATATAACAAATATAAGAATTGTAACAAATATAGTGTATAAAAGAGGGGGAGCATTATGCTAAATAAGAATACTAAATTAAGTGTTGTACTAGCTTTAGTAACTTGTACTTTTCTATCTTATCCTGTTTATGCAGATGACAACTTTAGTGTACAAAGGCTATATGGCAGTGACAGATATGAGACCTGCAGCAATATAGCTAACTATTTTCAGCAAGGACAATTGGACAGTATAATAGTTGCAAGTGGAGAACAATTTGCAGATGTACTTTCAGCTGGATGTCTACAGAGATTAGGAAATTCTCCTATAATGCTTGTAGGTAAAAGTATAAAAAGTAGTGATAAAACATTAGGTTATATTGAAAATCATTTGGCGCTAATGATATGGACGAGACCTATGGGGACACAAAGGTATTTAAGGATATATCTGCAGGACTTGCTTCAAAGGGAATTGCAGTGCTTCGTTATAATAAGAGGTCAAATGAATATCCATCCTTAACTGCAATAGATACAAAACTTGATTTGAATAAGGAAACAGTAAATGATGCAGTAGATGCAGTGAAATTATTAAAGAAAACTAAAGAAATTGATTCCAGCAAGGTTTTTGTTTTAGGACACAGTCAGGGGGCAATGCTTACACCAACGATATTAAAAGATTGTGGCAATAACGGTGCAGCTGGTGGAATAATGATGGCAGGACCGGTAGATTTTTTAGACACACTTTTAGAGCAAAGCAAATATTTGAATTCAATAGGATATATGGGTGAAGATAATCTAAATTATATACAAAACTTATATGATTTAGTAAAAAACAATAAAGATTTTCCTAAAAATATAGCTGAAAATACTATGATTTTTCATGCATATCCTTATTATTGATTGAGTGTTAAGAATTCAACTCAAGTACAGGATGCAGTAGACATAAAAGATCCACTGCTTATTCTTCAAGGCAAAAGAGATTATCAAGTAGCTGCTTCTAATTTAGAAAAATGGAAGAATATATTGAAGAATAAACAAAATGTTGAGTATAATTTTTATGATAAGTTAAATCACTTTATTATAGAAGGAGAAGGCAAAATGACTCCTGAGGAGTATGGAAAGCAAGGTAATGTACCAAAGTATGTTATAGACGATATAGTAAACTGGATTAGCAAATATTCTAAATAGAGATTTTTAACGGGCCACCCATTTTAAGGGTGGTCATAATTAGAATTAAAGATATGATTCAGTAAAATGATTTAATTTTTAAATTTGAGAACTAAGTACTTCATTGTCTAGACTGTCAATGTATTCATGAAGTATTTTTTTTAGATTTAATACATCTTTCATCTCGTAGTATCCGGACTTTTTATAAATGTAGTTTACTGCATTAATGGCTCCTATTGAAAAAACCTTTTTTGAAAAAGATTCATGACTTATTTCTATTCTATCCTCATCACCAACTATAAGAACGGAATGTTTTCCTACTACTCCTCCAGCACGCACAGAACTTATAGGAATAGATTTATTTTTCACTCCAGATATTTGAAGACCATGTTCTATTTCATCGTATAATTTTAATGCAGTTCCTGAAGGGGAGTCTTTTTTGTCTTTATAGTGCATTTCTACGATTTGGAAGTCATAATTATTTAATATAGTAGCTGCAATATTGCTTAGCAACATTATTACGTTTACTCCTAAAGTGATGTTTGGGGCGTAAACTATGCCGTTTTTAAACTTATAGGATATAGTTTGAAGCTTGTTAATATCTTCTTTGGAAAAACCTGTAGTACCTATTACCATATTTACTTTCATTTTTGATAGTATGATGGCATTTTTCATGGTTGCTTGTGGATTTGAGAAGTCTACCACAACGTCTGGTTTCGTTTTAAAAATAGTAGCTTGGAGTTCATCAGAAGTAGTTATTTTTACATCTGTTTTAGAATTACCAAGTAACTCTCCTAAATTCATTCCTTTTTTTTCACTGTTAGGACTGCAGATTGCAGCTACCATTTCCATGTTATCTTGTTGTAAAATACCTTCTGCAATATATTTTCCTGTCTTACCTAAACCTATCAGGCCTACTTTTATCAAATAAATTACCTCCTTTTTTGACGCTTACAAGAAAAATTTTAAATATTGGCGTCATTTCTTTGCTACTTATCCTTATTTTAAATTTTAAATTTTAAATTTAGTAACAACTTAATTCTAACATATAAGTTGTTACTTGTCATTAATAGTTAATAAATGTTTATAATTTATACATAACTTGAATTAATCTTATTTTAGTGTAGATCAAGGGTTTATATGAAATTTTAATTATTAATTCCAGCAAATTGTTAAATTATCATTTACATAGTATAAATAATAATTTATACTTAATATTGATTTATCCGATCGCTACCATTGTTAATCCCCCCATCGCACTCTGTGAAAGCGACTATCACCAAATCAAAGATTTGGGATATCTGCTTTTCTATCAAAGTGGGGGGGATAAGCAATGCTACGCGCCTGGATAACGAGTTCTAAGCATCAGGTGAAGTCAAAACTTAACCTGATGCCAAGAACTCTGTTTATAAGGATTTTATTGGAAGGAGGCTTTGCTTCAAGTTACAAAATAATTTGGAGTAAAATTTAAAATGTCATCGCAAAATGTTACAAAACCTGTATACCAGAAGATAGCAATTGATATAGCTAATAGAATATTAGATGGTGATTTTTCCATAGGGGATAAACTTCATGGAAGATCATCTCTTTCAAGTCATTATAATGTTTCTCCTGAAACTGTAAGAAGATCCATTATGCTTTTAAATGAAGTGGATATTGTAGAAGTGATAAAGGGAAGTGGAATTATTGTTAAGTCCGTGGATAATTGTTTGAGATTTATAAATAAATTTAAGGACATAGGTTCCATGAATAAATCTAAAAATCAAATTTTGGACTTATTAAATGAGAGAAATGAAGTTGAAAAAAAAATTGGAGAAAGAATTAATGAACTTCTAGATTACTCAAATAGGTTTGTAAACATTAATCCATTCATGCCTTTTGAATTTAAAATATATAAGGGACTCAGCATTGTAGGGAAAACTATATGTGAGAGTAAGTTCTGGCAAAATACAAATGCTACTATAATAGGCATACGTAGAGAGGGAAATTTAATACTTTCTCCAGGACCTTATGCTGTATTTAAAGATGGAGATATTTTTTTAGCAATAGGTGAAGAAGATGTATACCGTAAAATCAAAAAATTTCTTTATGGAGATAATAATTAGTAATATTACAAAAATTTAGTTCCTAAGGTTTTTGAGGAAAGAAAAAAGGAAACTTTAAATCAGTTTAAGACAAATAAATTAATCAAAATAGTAGAATGAAAAAGTCAGATAATGTAATCTGACTTTTTAAATAAAGAAAGTTAATTTTTGTATATATACACAAAAAAATAATAGGTTAAAGCTATTTTTACAAATGGGTGAACTAATGCTTACTGTTTAAATGAATGCATTGATTTTTATGTTTATATTGTATATAATGTATATATACAATATAAACATAATTGCAATAAATATTTGCAAAATACACATAAATAAGTAGTATGTAAAGGAAAATTATTTAAAAGTAGGAGGGGGAAGTTAAATGTCAGAAGAAAATAAAGATGGAATTTTAAAAAATATTACTGGTGCTATAATTTCACCAAGAGAAACAATGGAAAGGGTTAATAAAAATCCTAAAGTATGGAGATACTTAATACCTGTAACACTAATTCAGTTAATTATTGCTATAATAGAAATACCCAAACTTACAAGTTTTGCTGTTTTACAAGCTCAGCAAGTGCCAAACTTTTCTCAAGCTGCAATTCCAATTGTAAAAACTGGAGCTATAATTTTTACGATAGTTAGTGCATTAATTACGCCGGCATTATTTGCATTAATAATTAGTGCTGTTATTAAACTTATAGCTTCTATTTCAAAAGAAACTGGAAACTTTAAAAATTTATATTGTATAAATATTTTAGCTTATGTTCCAGTTTTAATAGGTGGAATTTTAACTGCAATAATAATGCTTTTTACAGAACCACAAAATATAAAAAACATTTCAACCAGCCTT
>DAIMMR010000219.1:0-6565 GCA_036720575.1 Clostridium sp. | reverse complement strand
GTTCATATCAACATTTTCCACAAAAAAACCTACGTCATTTGTGATATGGTTCACCTTTCATTATCTTAAATCCCCTATATATCTGCTCCAAAAGCATTACCCTAAAGAGCTGATGAGGAAAAGTCATCTTGGAAAAACACAACTTGTAATCAGCTCTTTGCAAAATTTCCCTGGAAATACCTAGAGAGCCCCCTATTATAAAGGCAATATTGCTCTTGCCCTGAAGTCCTAAATTCCCAATTAAATCAGAAAACTGTTCAGAAGTCATAGTATTTCCCTTTAAATCCATCGCCACTACATACATACTATCACTTATATGCTTTGATATTCTTTCTCCTTCTTTATCCCTTATAATATCCTCATCTTTTTTAGAAGCATTTTCTGGCGTCTTTTCATCCTGAACTTCCACTATATTGATTTTACAGTACCTAGACAGCCTTTTTGAATACTCTTCTACTGCATCTTTTAAATACTTTTCTTTCAATTTTCCTACAGTAATTATTGTTAAATTCATACTTTTCTCCATTTCTAAATAGTAACATTGATTATATCATAAAAATAGCACGAATTACTCGTGCTATTTCATCTTATAAATTGTAAAATTATTTTGCAAGTTCATATATTGCATGGGCATATATCTTAGCATTCATTACTAGATCCCCAATTTCAATATATTCATTAGCCTGATGATCAAGGTCTGGTTTTCCAGGAAATATTGGTCCAAAACCAACTATATTCGGAAGCTCCTTAGCATAAGTTCCTCCACCTATTCCATAAGCTTTTCCCTCTTGGCCAGTCTCATCATTATAAACCTTAAGAAGAGTTTTAACTAAATCACTATCTTCTGCAAAATAAAGAGGTTCATCAGCTTCTACTCTTTCTATTTTTGCACCACACTCTGCAAATTTCTTAGAAAGGGTATCCATGATTTCTTCACCCTTCTTGGTAACAGGATATCTCATATCTAGCCACAAATCCGCCGTCTCTTCATTGATTTCAGCAACCCCTACATTTAATGATAACTTTCCTGATGGTTTATCTTCACAAGCTATTTCAAGTGAAGTACCTTCTGTCTCAAATCCAACATACTTATTAAAGAAATTTATATAGTCTGCAAGAGGACAAGATCCTTTTGCAACAGTTCCTAAAAAGTCAAAAGTCTGCATTACAGCATTTTTGCCTAGTTCAGGCATGCTTCCATGAGCTCCTACTCCAAATGTGTGTAAAACTACATCCCCATTTACAACTTCAGTTTTCATATTATATCCTTTTTTATCTGCAAATTCCTTTACTGCTTTAACTATATCTTCTGTATTTTTTATAGCTATTACAGTTTCACATTTATCAGGAACCATATTAGGCCTTATTCCACCTTTTAATGATTTAATTGCAATTCCACAGCTGCAGGAACTCAATTTTTTAACAACATGAAATCTTCTTATACCCTTTTCAGCATTTATAAGTGGATACATGGCATCTGGTGTAAATCCAGATACTGGAGCCTTTTCTTTTTTATTATAAACATGCATTTCAGAACTTCCTGTCTCTTCATTTGTTCCAAAAATAACCCTTACTTTTTTTGAAAGTGACATTTTAAGGTCCTTTATAGCTTTTAATCCAAAGAGAGCTGCCATTGTTGCTCCTTTATCGTCTAATGTACCTCTTCCAAAAATCTTATCTTCATGGATTTCTGCTCCATAAGGTGGATGAATCCAATTATCTCCTTCTGGCACTATATCCATATGTCCCAGAACTGCTACATAATCTTCTCCTTCACCATATTCTGCATATCCATAATATCCTTCTTCTTCTTTATATGTATGAAATCCAAGTCCAGTTGCAATTTCAAGAGCCTTGTCAAGTGCTTTTGCTGGACCTTCACCAAAAGGCATACCTGGTTTTTCTTCATCTTGAGTACTTTTAATTTTAACTACCTCTTGAGTTGCCTTAACCAACTCTTCTTTCATTTCATCAACTTTTTTGTTAAGTTCCATCTGTATTCCTCCTATTCTTGATACCCCTATAAAATGTAATCTAAATTTTCTAAATTTCAATATTTTAAATATATCAATGAATCTTACTTAGTGGGAGTTTGCTTCTCCCACTAAGTTTAGATGAATTATCTAGGGGCGTAGCTACTGTTATCTCCCACTTTGATAGAAGTGGGAGTGTTACAGTAGGTAGCCATCAGATAAAATTATATTATTTGTTTTTTTAACATAATTTATCTAATATGATTATTGTATACCGTTTTCTATGCTTTTTCAATACATATGAATTATTTATTGAACACGCTTATTTTAAGTGCTTAATTTTATTCAATTGTCGGGCAAAATTTTTATTTTTACAAGTTATTTGAACATACCAAATCACATAATGGCAAATTTCAATTAGAATCATTTCATAGGCTTTCTAACATAAAAATAAACTTATACGTAGGCATATTTTTACAATAATGAAGCTCTTTTAAATATTTTTTATATAAGTCTTAGGAAAAAATTCGTAAAAGCTTAGAACTTTTGAATTGTCTGAGGTACGAGTTTTCAAAAGTTCTTAGCTTTTTTAGAATTTTCTACTTAGACTTATCAAAATATTTAACGAGCTGAAGGTTGTAAAAAATATCCGAAGTATAAGTTTATTTTTCGTTTATACACCCTATATAGATAGTAGACTTTAAAATTATCCTCTGAGAGATGTTTCTCCCATTAAATATTTATCAACATTCTTTGCCACTCTTCTGCCATCATTTAGTGACCAAACTACAAGAGATTGTCCACGTCTCATATCTCCTGCCGCAAATACCCCTTCTTTTGCAGTCATATAATTCACATCCGTTACCACATTGCCTCTAGCATCATATTCTACTCCTAGACTGTCAAGCAATCCTTCATGCTGAGGATGCAAAAATCCCATAGCCAAAAGAATTAAATCCACTGGTTGTTCAAATTCTGTACCTGGTACTTCTACCATTTGTCTTTTACCATTATTATCTTCCCACTTAACCTTTACACCTTTAAGTGATTTCAATACACCTTTTTCTCCTACAAGCTTTTTGGTATTTATACACCATTCACGTATACATCCCTCTTCATGGGAAGTAGTAGTTTTCAAAGTTTTTGAGAAGACAGGCCACGGCATTGTTTTATCACGATTTTCAGGTGGCTTTGGCATAACCTCATATTGATAAACCTTTTTAGCTCCCTGCCTTATAGAAGTACCAATACAATCGGAGCCTGTATCTCCTCCACCTATTACAATAACTACCTTTCCTTTGGCATTTATTTCTTCGCCCGTAATCTTCTTACCAGCAACTCTTTTGTTTTGCTGTCTTAAAAAGTCTACTGCAAAATAAGTTCCTTTAAGTTCTCTTCCTTCCACCTTAAGGTCTCTTGGTATAGTAGAACCTCCCGTTAAAACAACAGCATCAAAATTATCTAAAAGTTCCTCTGCATCATAATTTACTCCTACATTGATGTTTGTTTTAAATATTACACCATCTTCTTTCATGATGTTTATTCTTCTATCTACTACATGTTTTTCAAGTTTAAAATCAGGAATTCCATATCTTAAAAGTCCCCCAATTTCATCCGCTCTTTCAAAAACAGTAACAGCATGTCCTACAGAATTAAGTTCTGCAGCAGTTGAAAGTCCAGATGGTCCTGAACCTACTACAGCTACCCTCTTTCCAGTTCTAACTTTTGGTGGATTAGGTTTTATCCATCCCTCTTCAAAAGCTTTTTCAATTATATTCAGTTCTATCTGTTTTACAGAAACAGGTTCCCTATTAATTCCAAGAGTACAAGAGCCTTCGCAAAGTGCAGGACATATCCTTCCTGTAAATTCAGGGAAAGTATTAGTTAATGAAAGCCTGTCAAAAGCCTTGTGCCATTCATCTTTGTATACAAAATCATTCCAATCTGGAACTAAATTTTCAAGAGGACATCCCCAATTACAAAACGGAGTTCCACAATTCATACACCTTGCTGCCTGTACATTTAATTTATCATTAGGCAGTTTATAGTATACTTCCTTACAATCTTTAACCCTTTCCTTTACTGGACGTGCTTTTGGATCTTCTCTTTTATATTCTTTAAAACCAGTTGTTTTTCCCATAGTAATACCTCCTACATATTAGAAGCAGCAGCTGCTTCTAATTTACTTTGTTCCAGTATAAGTTTATACGCAGTAGGTATTACCCTCTTAAACTTGGTCTTATAAACATCCCATTTTTCAAGAATTTTTTTAGCTTTTACGCTATTTGTGTATTTATAGTGTTCCTGTATTAAACTATATACTGTATTTATATCATCTTCATCAGCTATTTGTGCAATTTCAACCATTTGCATATTGCATTTTCTATCAAAAGAACCATCCTCATCAAGTACATAAGCTATACCACCGCTCATGCCAGCTGCAAAATTTCTTCCTGTTTCACCTATGATAACTACTCTTCCACCAGTCATATATTCACAGCAGTGGTCTCCTACACCTTCAGCTACGGCTGTAGCTCCACTATTTCTTACTGCAAATCTTTCTCCTACAGTACCATTTACAAATACTTTTCCTGACGTAGCTCCATATAAAATAGTATTACCTGCTATGGTATTCTTCTCTGCAGCAAAAGTTGCCTTCTCAGGAGTTTTAATAACTATTTTAGCACCAGAGAGACCTTTTCCAACATAATCGTTGGCATCTCCTTCAAGTACTAAAGTTAATCCATTTATTCCAAAAGCTCCAAAGCTCTGTCCTGCTGACCCTTTGAAGTTTAACACAATAGTATCTTCTGGAAGTCCTTTAGCTCCATATTTTTTAGCAATTGTTCCACTTAACATGGTTCCAACAGAACGATTTACGTTTTTTATCTCCAAATTTGCAGTAACTTTTGTCTTATCCTGTACTGCCTTTTGTGTCATTTGAATTAATTTATAATCTATTGCCTTATCAAGTCCATGATCCTGTGGTATTACACAATATGATTTTATTCTCTTTGGCATATATGGCTTATACAGTATAGGGGATAAATCCAGTCCCTTAGCTTTCCAGTGAGTAATAGCTTTCTTTGTCTCCAGCATATCTACTCTTCCAACCATTTCATTCATTGTTCTAAATCCAAGCTTTGCCATATATTCTCTAACTTCTTGGGCAACAAAAGTAAGGAAATTTATTATATGCTCCGGTTTTCCCTTAAAGTTTTTCCTCAATTCGGGATCCTGAGTAGCTATTCCCATATCACAGGTATTTAAGTTACATTTTCTAAGCATAGTACATCCCATTACTACAAGTGCAGTAGTTGCAAAACCAAATTCTTCAGCTCCAAGGAGTGCCGCAATTGCCACATCTCTACCTGTCTTTAGCTGTCCGTCTGTTTGAATTCTAACTCTGCTTCGCAGATCATTTAACAGTAGTACTTGTTGTGTTTCAGATAATCCAAGTTCCCAAGGTATTCCTGCATTTTTTACAGATGACATAGGTGATGCCCCTGTACCTCCGTCGTGACCACTTATGAGTATTAAATCTGCATGAGCTTTTGCAACCCCAGCAGCAATTGTTCCTACTCCTACTTCGGAAACAAGTTTTACACTTATAGCTGCACTAGGATTTACATTTTTTAAATCATATATCAATTGAGCTAAATCCTCTATTGAATAAATATCATGGTGAGGTGGCGGCGAAATAAGGTCTATTCCCGGGGTAGAATATCTTATTTTAGCAATATATTTATCAACTTTTCTACCTGGAAGCTGTCCACCTTCTCCTGGCTTTGCACCTTGTGCTATCTTTATCTGAATTTCATCTGCATTTACTAAATACTCTGTAGTTACACCAAAACGTGCTGATGCCACTTGCTTTATAGCACTTCTTCTGGAGTCACCATTTGGATCAAGCACATACCTATCAGGATCCTCTCCGCCTTCTCCAGTATTGCTCCTTCCACCTATTCTATTCATAGCTATGGCTATAGTCTCATGAGCCTCTTTGCTTAAAGAACCAAAGGACATAGCTCCTGTACAAAATCTTTTGAGTATTTCACTTACTGGTTCAACTTCCTCTATAGGTATCTCTTTTCCCTTTTTAAACTGGAATAATCCTCTTATTGTGCATAAATTTTTATCTTGTTCGTTTATAATTTTAGCATATTGTTTGTACATACCGTAGTCGTTAGTTCTAGCTGCAACTTGAAGTTTATATATACTTTCAGGATTGAAGAGATGAAACTCTCCTCCTTTTCTCCAAGAATAATTACCACCTACATCCAACTCAGAAATAGGTTTTCTTATTTTATTAAAGGCATTTTTATGTCTTGCAAGCACTTCCTTAGCAACTACATCAATACCTATACCACCTATTCTAGATGGTGTTCCTTCAAAATACTTATTTACGAATTCTGAATCAAGACCTATTGCTTCAAATATCTGTGCACCGTGGTAACTTTGCAGCGTGGATATACCCATTTTAGAAAGTATCTTAAGTATTCCTTGATTTATTGCTTTAATGTAATTTTTCTTTGCATCTTCTGGTGTAATTCCAACTATATCCTTTTCCTTTATCATTTCATCTATAGTTT
>DAIMMR010000218.1:0-6575 GCA_036720575.1 Clostridium sp. | reverse complement strand
TTAGTATCAGATGATATTTCATCAGGTCTTAAAGTAATTTTATTTTCAATTTTTACATTTGATTTTTTATTCGATAAAGCAACTATGGTTATTATAGTTATTGAAAATAAGCTAAAGAATAATAGATACTCTTTTGTCATAAGTTTACCACCTCTTCTTCATACGCAGACATTATTAACCATAATCCACCCATGAATAAAGAAGAGGTAACCATGTAAATTTCTCTTATTACATTTTAGATTATACCATATGATTTGACTACTGGAAATGCAATTTGAATCAGTTTGGCTAAATTGTTACTTATACATAAGAGACAGAGTGATCTCTCCACTCTGTCTATCAAACTTTTGTTCCTTTTTTTACCATGGGGTCTGACCCCACATTCTACTCAAAAATCCACAAATTCAACAATTATGCACCTATAACATTATATTTTGTTATATAATAATTATAAGCTGGAAAAGGGGGATTTTAAATGTCAGAGATAACTGGAGAGAAAATAACTTTAAAAAGATTATTTAGCGATGAATATTTTTTTAATACACCTGAGTATCAAAGACCATATTCATGGCAAGATGATAATAACAATCAGCTATTTGATGATATATATGAATCAGATAGAAAAAGTGAATATTTTCTTGGCACGATAATACTTCAGGAAATTGAGGAATTAGGCACAGGAGTTATGTATGATATTATAGATGGACAACAAAGGCTTACTACAATTCAAATACTACTTGCCTGTTTAAGAGATACTGTTGTTAATAAGGATTACAAAAATTCACTTCAACAAAAAATATATCAAAAAGAGAACCCGGCAGATGGACTTCCTGAAGTTGTAAGACTAAAAACTAGAGAACATATTTTTTTCAAAGAATATGTTCAAAAATGTGGAGGCACAAAAACAATTAATTCATTTGAGCCTCAAAATGATGCACAAAAAAATTTAAAGAATGCAATTCTAATATTTAATAAAAACTTAAAAGATATAGATCAGAAGAATATTGAATCCTTAATCCAACATATATCCCAGCGTTGTATTTTTATATGTGTTGCAACCAAAAATTTTACCGATGCTTATAGACTATTTACAATTATAAATGACAGAGGTCTTCAATTAAGAAGAATTGATATATTAAAAACAAATAATCTTGATCCAATAGTTATACCAAATCCTGATGAAAGAAAATCATATTCTGAAAAATGGGAGTCTATGGAAGATGATTTGGGATCTGAGAATTTTGAAAATTTAATATCATTTATACGTACAATAGAGATAAAGGAGAAACCTAAAGAAGATCTTCTAAAAGAATTCAATAATTTAGTATTTAAAAAAGATAAGATCAAAAAAGGTAAAGAATTTATAGACTATATAATGAATTATAAAAATATATACCAAAAGTTGATTCTCGATAGAGATCTATCAACTACTTTTGAATTTAAAAATCTTTTAAATATAATGATAGACTTTTTACCATCAACTGAATGGATTCCATCCTTACTATATTATTATAATAAATTCAAGAAAGATGGGCTTCATGAATTTTTGACAAAATTAGAAAAAAAGTTTGTTGCAGATTGGGTTGTAGCATTAACACCTACAAAACGAACTGTAAATCTTAATTCAATACTCAAATCTATAGAAAAGTCCAATAACTATATGGATGTATTAAAAAGTAAAGCATTTGATTTTGATAAAGAACTATTTATTAATGAACTTAAAAATGATATATATAATAAGCGATATACCAGATATATACTATTGAAGCTTGAATACCTTGAATCAGAACAAACTGCAGAAAGAAGGTATGGAACAATAAGTGTAGAACATGTTCTACCTCAATCACCGCGAAAAGACAGCACATGGGTTAAGTTATTTACAGATGATGAAAGAATTTTATTTACAAATAAACTTGCAAATCTAGTATTATTAAGTAAAAAGAAAAATTCATCTGCCAGTAATTTTGACTTTCAGAAAAAGAAAGAAAACTATTTAAAAAATCGGGCTACAGATCTAACGCGCAGTCAAGCAATTTTAAGATATAATACATGGACTCCTGACATACTAATAAAGAGACAAACAGATATTATAAAAATCTTGTCAAAGTAAAATTTAGTGGAGGTTTTTAACTTGAAAATGAATGCTATTATAGATCAATCTCGAAAATACAGATACTCATTATAACGTATATGGGATGAAAGTTTGAAAAAGGTAGTATTTATAATGCTAAATCCCAGTACAGCTGACGCATTTAAAGATGACCCAACTGTAAGGAAGTGTGTATCTTTTGCAAAGCACTGGAATTTTGGATCATTAGAGATAGTAAATCTCTTTGCCTATAGAGCTACTAATCCAAAAGATTTAAAGGAGATTTGCAAAAATGGGACTTTCGACCCTGTCGGTAAAGAAAATGACTTTTATATTATAGAAGCCATAAAAAATGCTGACAAAATAGTTATTGCCTGGGGAAAAAATTCGTTTTGCAGTAGAGATTCTGCTGTTTTATCTCTTCTAAAAAATTACAAGCTATACTGTCTTGATACTTGTAAAAACGGTAATCCAAAACATCCTCTGTTTTTAGCATTGGATACAGAACTTAAAAATTATATTTGATGGGGACAAGACATTTTATCAACAGTATGATTATACAAGTTCTCTTTTAACTTTTTAATAATTTGTTCTTGCGTAAGCTGCTGTTTTTTTAAATGTCTTTTCATATAATTCACTTTTATATCAAATAAGAGAATGTAATTTTACATAATTTACTATGGGGTCTGACCCCATAAATTTAACTGTATAACCTTTATATTTTATGATATACTATTAGTAATAAGAGGGTGGATTATGAATTTAGTCTGCTTGATTAATTACATGGTGTAAATAATAGATAGATCTTAGCGGGCTATCTATTATTTTTTTTGGAGTTATTTATGTTTACTTTAGTATCAGATGATATTTCATCAGGTCTTAAAGTAATTTTATTTTCAATTTTTACATTTGATTTTTTATTCGATAAAGCAACTATGGTTATTATAGTTATTGAAAATAAGCTAAAGAATAATAGATACTCTTTTGTCATAAGTTTACCACCTCTTCTTCATACGCAGACATTATTAACCATAATCCACTCACAAAATAAAGAAGAGGTCCCTATACAATTTATCTTATTACATTTTAGATTATATCATATACTTTGACTACTGGAAATCCAATTTGAATCAGTTTGGCTAAATAACTGTTTAATTCATAAAAAGCAGAGTGAATCTCTTCACTCTGTCTATCAAACTTTTATTCCTTTTTTTACTATAGGGTCTGACCCCATAGAATGTGACCCCATAGAATGTGGAACAAAAAAATCCCTGAATAATTTCAGGGATCAAATTAACTACTTTATCACAAGTTCTCTTTTATCTTTTCCTATAGGGTAAGAAGAATTGGGCTGACTTAAGTCAAAGTTATTTGTTAAACGAACTCCTGCATCTTTTAACTTTTCAATAATTTGTTCCTGCGTAAGCTGTTTATTTAAATGTCTTTTCATATAAATCATCCTTTCTAGGTTAATTATATATTATATTAATATCTTTTTCTAGATAACTTATAAAAGTTTCACATTTCTTCTTTAATTTTATAGATTGATTATCAGTATTATATATATTAGCAAAATGAGGTGAAACTGTTATAAGAACAATATGTTGAACATTCTCTATTAAAATGGTTTTTGTTATATATATTCTATTTTTTTTAGCATTATTTCTATGATTAGTAAAAGTATAAAAATCCTTATTTAATATTCCTCTTATTATACCATTTCTTTTTATTTGTAAAAGTTTATCTTCCTTATCAGAATCTAGTATGCCAGTTATTCTCATATCCTGTAGTATTTGCTGCATAGCTAAAAGTACTAACTCATATATTAGAGAATCGCCCTCATTTAGTTCATTAAGTGACTTGTCATTTAATATTGAAATGTATTTTAAAGCAAACTTTAAAATAATACTATTATCATTGCCATTAATAGCCTTATTATACTCATCAAATACATTTTTATTAATTTTATAATATGATTGCATAATAGAATTGATATCCATACCTTCTGTAACATATCCATAATTATAATTTATTTTAAATACAACTTCATCTCTTAAATACTTAATAGAATATTTATATAATTGTACAGATAAAACAAATTCATCTTTCGATACATATTTTTTTATTATATTAGTAATAATTTCATTGACCTTATACTTATATAATTCATTATAATTTTCCCAAATTTGACATGCTTTATCTTTTAATCTATCATCCCTATCTTTTATTTCTCCTTCATAAAATGAAGTTATTCCCCTATATATTATTATAAAAATTAATATATACAAAACTACAAAAGTTGCAGTAAAAAATTGATATCTATAATATTTAACAAAAAACTCATATATCCTTCCGGTTCCATTATTCATAATAAAATCAAGAAAAACTTCAAATAAGAATGCAATAATTAAAATTATTATATATCCATTAATCCTTGGTTTTGTATTCATATCAAACTCCGTTCATTTGCGATATTATATTATAAATACATTTTTTGTGACCCCTTTAATTTTAATTCAAGTCCTTCAACCTTGGCCATAACTTATCCTTATCAGAGAAGATTATATTGTCTATTCCGTCTAGTGGCCATTTTATTCCTATATCCGGATCATTCCATATGAGTCCGCCCTCATCTTCCGGATGGTAGAAATCAGTACATTTGTAGCAGAATTCAGCTTCATCTGAAAGTACTACAAATCCATGTGCAAATCCTTTTGGCAGATAAAACTGCTTCTTGTTTTCTTCAGACAGCACAACTCCTACCCATTTTCCGTAAGTTTCCGATCCATCTCTAAGATCCACACCTACATCAAATACCTTACCTTTTGTAACTCGTACAAGTTTTCCCTGAGAATGTTTTTTTTGAAAATGAAGTCCTCTTAAAACTCCCTTTGTGGATTTGGATTGATTGTCCTGGACAAATTCCATATCCAATCCTGCCTCTTTAAAGTCATTATAATTATAGGTTTCCATGAAATATCCTCTGTTATCTCCAAAAACCTTTGTTTCAACTATGTATACGCCTTTAATTTCCGTATTTACAAATTTAAAATTACCCATTTTAAACACACCCCTTTTTTTGAAAGTTCAAAGTTCAGAGTTCAAAGTTCAAAGTTCAGAGTTTAAATAACAAACTTGGTTGATTTTCGTCTTCAACGAAAATCCTCATTTTTTGTTCTTTATTCTTTGAACTTTATACTTTATCTCCGTTCTCTGTTCTTTGAACTTTATACTTTATTTTTGCTTGTCTATAAATAATTTGAGAGCAGTTCCCCAGTTTCTCATTTCATCGCCTATAGTGCATCTGAGCATCATATTGTCCAGTGAGGAATATTCAGGTCTCTTTGCAGCTCTTTTAAGTGACTCGGAAGTCATGGGAGATACTGTACATTCTATCTTTGAATACTCAACAATTTTTGAAGCAAAATCATACCAGCTGCATTCTCCCTTTCCTGTGCAGTGATATATTCCATATTCATGTGTAAGTGACAGTTTTAATATATGGTATGCAAGGTCCTCTGCATTTGTAGGATTTCCCCTCTGGTCATTTACTACATCAAGATGCCCTTTTTCCTTTGCTGCCTTCATTATTGTATATACAAAATTTTTGCCGTATCTTCCATACAGCCAGGACGTCCTGACTATAAAATATCTGCTGCAGTTTTCCCTTACATACTGTTCTCCAAGAAGTTTTGTCTTTCCATATACGCTTACTGGCTGTGGAAGGTCATATTCTTTGAAAGGTACATTTCCTTCACCGTTGAAAACATAGTCTGTGGATATGTGTATAAGTTTTGCTTCTATTTTTTCACATGCCATTGCAAGATTTCTCGGTCCAATGGAATTTACCCTGAAAGCACTTTCATAGTCACTTTCACATTTGTCTACATTTGTGTAAGCTCCGCAGTTTATAACTATATCAGGTTTGTATTTCCCCATAAAGTTCATTACATCACTTAATCGAGTTATGTCAAGCTCATCTCTGGCAACATATATCATTTGAGAATTGGAATACAATTTATCCACAGGTCCGAGTTCTGAACTCCTGTTTTCCAAAATAGAACGAATTTCCATGGCAAGCTGACCTTTTGCACCTGTAACCAACACTTTCACATATATCACCTCTAAAATTTATATTTTTTCCTGTCTATCAGACTCAGGATATAACGTCCATAGTCTACCTTTTTCAAAGGCTCAGCCAATTTTAAAAGCTGATTGTCATCAATATATCCCTTGTTGTAGGCAATTTCTTCAATACATGCTATGTATAATCCCTGTCTTGTCTGTACTGCTTCTACGAAATTGGCTGCATTCAAAAGTCCCGTTGGAGTTCCAGTATCAAGCCATGCCATACCTCTTCCGAAAAGTTCTACTTTAAGCTTTCCCCTTTTAAGGTATTCATTGTTTATGTCTGTTATTTCAAGTTCTCCTCTAGCAGATGGCTTTATGTTCTTTGCTATATTTACTACATCATTGTCATAGAAAT
>DAIMMR010000217.1:0-6588 GCA_036720575.1 Clostridium sp. | reverse complement strand
TAGGAAACTTTTTAAACTCTCCAAAGCTTTTCTCTTTCTATATACCGCAGTCCTATAAGAGATACCCTCCTTTTCAGCATACTCATTTAAACTTCTATTTTGAATATAGTACCAATCTATTAAATTTCTTTTATCCTCGGGAAGCTTGTCCATAGCTTTATTTAGCTGAATTATGAGCTTTCTTTTTATCAAGTCCTCTTCAATATTTTCATCTGAAGCTATCATATTTATGAACTCGCACCCTTCCTCATTTTTGCTGTAGAGGCTGCAGCAGCTTACCTTCCTTATATTGCTTCTTATCATATTATAGAAATTGTTTTTAACAGAACTTTTCACATAGGCGGCAAATGGATATTTAGAATTTATATCATACATTCCAATTGCCTTTATGACAGAATACCGCCCTTCCTGTATCAAGTCCTCCATATCATATCCTTTTATATAAGTACATCTTGCCATATTAATTACCATACCATTGAATTTGATGCATATATTCTCTACTGCATTTTTGTCTCCACTTTGGGCTCTTTCAAGTAAAATTTCAAGCTGTAGATTTTCCATACTTTTATCCCCCTAATTTTCAAATTTCATCAAGTCCGATTTTTAAGTAATAGTTCTTTCTAAGCTTGTTTAATTTTTTCCTGAGCCTATACACTCTTTGCTTAAGTGCATTATAATTGCAATTGTTTTTTCTAGAATATTCCTTCAAATTGTCATAGTGAATAATTAAATACATGGTTTTTCTTTCTTTTTCATTTAATTGTCCATTAAGATATTCAAACATTTCCTCTAAAATAATTTTATTTAATATCTCATCTTCCATAGTCATGCTTTCTTTGTGTCTAATACACATATAGTCCATTGCATTTTCTTTACTGAAATCGTTTTCCAAATTTAGTGTAATATTTTTTATCTTAGAAGTACTATTTATAGCATTTACTATGACACTGCTTATTATCTTTATGTTGTAGCTTGTAAATTCACTCCAGGTACTTCCCCTGAATTTTTCACAGTATACAATCATTTTATGAAGACATTTATTTGTCACATCTTCTTCATAAATACTTCCACAGTGTTTAAACATCTTTTCATCATAAAGTTCTTTTATAATTTTTATAAAGCGTGTTTCTAGTCTAGCTATCCAGTAAGGTTCTTCATTTTTAACTCCCTTTATAAGCTCCTTCAGGTGGATGTCATTTCCCATAACCATTCCCCCAATACAGTATTTTTAAAGGTAATATTTACAACATAACATCTATACCATTTATAATTGAAATGCACACTATGTAAATTAAGCTAAATATGAGAATATATACCTCTACTATATAAGACCACATTTTCCTTATAAAAGTAACAGTTTTTATCTAATTTTTTGAAATAAAGTTTAAAAATACAATTAAAGACTTTCTAACTTAAAAATCAACTTATATGTAGGAATATTTTTACAATAATGAAGCTCATTTAAATATTTTGGATATAAGTCTTAGAAAAATATTTAACGAGCTGAAGGTTGTAAAAAATATCCGTAGTATAAGTTGATTTTTTGCTTATAAACCTAGCGGATTTAGACAATACTAGCCTAAATCCGCTGCTTTTTACTTACTTATGCCTATTTTACCTCAAGTTCTGTAGTTGAACTATCTAAAATATGCGCTGCATCTATGGATTTTAAATCTCCACTTTTTGAAGTAAATACGTTTTTTGCAATAATTGCAGTCATAGCATTTTTTACTTCCAGATCTGTGATGCCCTCTTTTACATTTTCAACTTTTATGGAAGTTTTTTTGCCTTGCTCATTTAAGAAACTCATAACTAATGATTTACTCATATTTTTCCCACCCTTCTTTTCAATTCACAGTTCACAATTTTAAGTTTAAGCAGTTACTGTTATGGAATTCTGATCCTGTTTTACAAGTTCATTTAATGTTTTTCCAAGAAGCTTTTCTATTTCCTTTGCAACATCGTAGATATCCTGGTCTGCAGCAGTTGTCTTGATGTTTGAAAACCTCTGTTGTTTAATTACCTCTTTCCCCTTGGCATCTAACCCATCCTTATACTTTAGTATTAATGAAGTTTGTAATATTGTTGACTTTACAGCCATGTTTATCAACCCCTTTCAAGTAATATATATGCATCTCTTAAAAAAGAGGCAAAATTTTTTCAAAAAAATAAAATGGTTAGAATATCTAACTTAGAATTCCAACCACTTTTTAAAAATATGTTATTTTTTTGTCTTCTTCTTCTTTTTCTTTTTAATTTTAGTTCCATCACTGCCATAATAATAATGGTAGTAATAGCCGTAGTAACCTTTTTCTTTTATCTCCAGCTTATTTAAGACTACTCCTATTATATTGGCATTTACCTTTACAAGTAGTTCCTTAGCCTTTACTGCTGCTTCCTTTTCTACCTGAGAAGATGCTATTACAAGCAGGCATCCATCTGCATAACGGGACAAAAGCTGGGCATCTGTTACTGCAACTACAGGGGGCGTATCTATTATTATGTATTCATATTTTTCTTTCAAGTCCTGTAAAAAATTTTCCATCTTCTTTGATCCCAAAAGCTCTGATGGATTAGGCGGTCTGGTACCGGACGTTAACAGGTTAAGATTTTCTACACCTGTTTCTTTTACAGCCTCTTCAAATTTAACTTTTCCAGCCAAAACGTCTGATAATCCAATTTCATTTGAAGTCAAAAATATCTTGTGAAGCCTAGGTTTTCTCTGGTCACAATCTATTATGATTGTTTTTGAACCTGACTCTGCCATAACTACTGCCAAATTTGAGCAGGTAGTTGATTTTCCTTCTCCAGGACCTGAACTGGTGAGCATTATAGTCTGTATCTTCTTGTCAAAAGAAGAAAACTGAATGTTGGTTCTAAGTGTCCTATAAGCTTCGGCAATAGGATCTTTAGGATTTTTTACAGTGATTATATCTGGTTTTTCCATTGTCTTCACTCCATTTATCTATCATATGGTACTTTTATCTATCTTCTTAAAAAACTAAAAATACCCTTTCTCTCTTTTATTCTTTCCTCTGGCAGCTGTATTATTTCATTTTTCAGCATTTTTTTGCAATTATCTACTACTTGTCCCTTTATATCTTCGTTAAATCGTGAAGCTTCTTCTAAAGCTTTACTGATACCCGGACACCTTCCTCCTGTGGAATGGGCATCTGAAGCTATAAAACTGCACACTCCACTTTCTATGAGAAGTTCTGCAGTTTTTTTTACTTTTTTTCCAAAGAGGCCTAAAACACTTCCTGTATTTACTTGAAGTAAACATTTTTCATTCATAAATTCATTTATTTTAGAAGGTGTGTCTATAATATACTTATACCTTTCAGGGTGGGCCAAAATTGGATGCACACCTCTTATTTCAAGTTCATATATGATATCTAGGGCATTTTTGGGTACATTCATCATTGGAAGCTCTACCAGCATGTAATTAGTTCCTTCAATACAGCCTACTTCCCCTGACTTAAAATTTTCCACAGTATGCCTGTCCAAAAATACCTCCTGGGCTGAAACAATATTTACAGATATATTCTCCTGATTAGCTTCATTCCTCACCTTATCTACTAATTCAAGCACATCTTTATAGCTGTTTTCATAATATCCTTTATAAAAATGGGGGGTTGCGGCTATAGTTTCCACCCCATCTTCTTCTGTAAGCCTCAGCATATTCATAGTATCTTCCATGGACTTTGATCCATCATCTATTCCCGGAAGTATATGACTGTGTATATCTATCATGCTATACCCCTTTTCAACTCTCAACTCTCAATTCTCAATTCTCAACTAACTATTAACTATTAATTCTTAACTATTAATTATTTACATGTCGCCTTTTGGTATTATTCCTATTACAGGCATTCCCAAAGTTTTATTTACATCTTCTTCTGTCTTTATAGTATTGTCCATGTATTCCAGCATAAAACAAAATCCAATAGATCCCATGAGTCCAATAAAGAATGCAATTGCCATATTAAGCACTTTTTTAGGCTTTACCGGTTTATCGGGGAACTGAGGATTATCCATAATCTGTATGTCTCCACCTGTCGGGAATACTTTCTTGGATTCAGTTATAAAAGAATTTGATACTGCATTTACCATGTTTACAGTCTGGGATGGATCTTTGCTCTGTCCTTTTATTTCTAAAATCTGTGTACCCTGCTGTGGTGTGACTGTAATAATCTTTTTAAGTTGGCCTGCACTTACAGAGCCATTCATCTTATTAGAGGCACTTTCCATAACAGCATTTGATCCTGCAATTTGTGCATAGGTCTTTACCAAATTTTGATACATCATAACATCATTATATTGGGTATTGGATTTTTGGTTGTTTTGGAGTTTCCCAACTATTATAGTAGTGCCTGCTTCATAAGTTGGCTTTATTACAAAGAAGCTTAAAATTCCAGCCAGCAAAGTGCAAACTACTGTTACTATAACTATAAGTTTAGACCTTTTTTTTAGTATATAATAAAAGTCTCTAAGATCTATTGTGGTTTCTTCTTCCATTAAGATATTCCTCCTTAAACTTGATGTAAATTAATTTCCTACCATGCCGCTTAACATACTTGCAGCAGATGAGTCTACATTAGCACCTACAGCAGCTTTTAGTTCAGCTTTTTCCTGGGGCGACAATTTACTATAGGCAGCTCTAACGCTGCCTTCTGCTGAATAGGGATTATATGAAGAATTTTTCATATTATTTACTATAGAAATCATCTGTGATATAACTGCCTGCTGACCTCCTGTACTTACCGCACCTGAAGCTGTACTAAGACCGCTTGCTACCCTATTTAAAGCCTGCTGTCTTTCTGGTGAAACAGCACTTTTGCTGCTGCTTGTACTGCCACTGCCTGATTGATTACTGCTGTCACTCGTTTTTGCAGCTGTACTCTCACCACTAGTTTTCGTGGAGGAGTCTAAATTCTTTATATTAGAGAAATTTTTCATATAATTTTGAAGGGAGCTGCTGATTTTTCCCTTAAGTATATCTTCAATATTAATCTGTTTTTTTTCAAGAGTGACTAAAAGTTTCTGATCCTTAACATTTACACCAGTAATACCTATTGGAAGTCCACTGGTATTAACAGTTATAGAATCTCCTTCAAGAGATACTCCATTTTTTAATTTAGATCCTAATTTTTTTAGTACATAGTCTTTGGGTAGTGTAATCTTACCTACTTTAAAATAACTAGGAGTGTACTTGATTTTCCCCTTTTCCAGGGAAATATCCCCTTGAGACCATAAGAAGAAATTAAACCCTTTATAGGTAATTGGTACATAAAATACCATATTGTCATCTTTAAAATCTGCCTCCACAGACTTTATATCCAGATCATTTGTCCTATACTGCTTAAAATAAACGGATATAATTCCATTTACATCTTCTTTTGAAAGTTCTATATTACCGCCGGTCTCCTGAGCTTTTAATACTTTTGTCAAAAGATCTGCCGAAAACTTATATTTAGGTGAACTGTAAGACGAATTCCAAAAAAGAAGTTTTGCAAAAACTGCCACCGCAGCAATTAATAGAACAATTATAATTAAAGCTATTGGCTTTTTACTAGTTTTTAACTTACTCATATCATTTCTCCCAAAATTAAAAATTGATTTTATCCGATCGCTACCATTGCTAACACCCCCATCGCACACAGCGAAAGCGACTATCACCAAATCAAAGATTTGGGATATCTGCTTTTCTTCAAAGTGGGGGATAAGCACTGCTACGCGCCTGGATAAGTTCTTCTAAGGTTCAGATGGAGAAAAGGTATTCCTTATAAGCAAACTCCACCTGAACCTAAGAATCTCTTCATAAGCTATGCTTAAAACACATTAATTATTATAGCATATTTTCACATAACTTATTTACAAAATATTTTGTACTAATTGATGTAAATAGCATTTTTATAGTCTAAATTTACTTTGAAGTGTCAAAATTTCTGAAATAGTTACTCCCGAAGCAAGTATGACAGATTGAAAGCTGCTCTTTTCACTGCTATTCTATTGTATTTTACGGTAATTTTATGAATTTTTTATTAATACATACACTCATTAATAGAACTCAGGCTAAAAACCTGAGTCCTATTTTTTAAATTAACAAATTATTTAAATTCTATTTTTGAATTGTAATTATAAAATATTGATTGCTAGCAACAAATATCCTATATGATCCCAGGGGACTTGTGGAACTTAAAATTGAATCAATATTAGCTGATCTTGAATTACTGCTATCATATAATGTATCGCTATTTTCATCAATTCTAGTTATATTCAAAAGTGTACCGTTAAAATGTAATGTAGGTGATGGTTGTGTTAAATCAATTGAATCCTTCATAGCAGATTTTAAATTGCCAACAAATTCCTCATAATCAGCATAAGTAATTTGTCTTGCGTGTATCTTCTCTGCTAAAGCTTGTGTATCTATAGTTCCATCTTCTTTAATATATTGAGAAAACTTGGACTCAGAATCTTTAGCTTTCTCTTGTTTCAAATAATATTCAAAGGTCTTATTCTTATCTCCGTCAATATTAATGATATTTATATGAGCACTTAGTAAATCATAGGCTGCATCTAATCTAC
>DAIMMR010000216.1:0-6604 GCA_036720575.1 Clostridium sp. | reverse complement strand
AAATTTATCATCTGTTCAAAAATATCACTTATTCCATATCCAACAACTTTTACATTATCCAATATCAAATTTAAATAAAATCCTAAAAAATCTGCAATTGCAGTGGAACTTCTAAGACCTATTATATATATTTTTTTAGCTTTAAATATGTTTTCAATTACATCGTCGAAAGTTTTATGATTTATCTTTTCTAGTGTAGCTCTTATGTTTTCCATATCTGATTTTAAAACGCTTTTTAATGGGCTTTCCTGGCTTACAAAATCATTTGACAATTCAATTCTCTGCACTGTAGTTAATTTATTCTTTATTAGTTCTTGAAGAGATTTCTGCAATTTAGGATATCCGGAAAATCCAAGTTCATTTGCAAATCTAACTACTGTTGATTCACTTACACCTACACTCACACCTAATTTAGCAGCTGTCATAAAAGCAGCTTTATCATAATGTTTTAATATATATTCAGCTATTAATTTTTGGCCTTTACTCAATCTAGGAAATTTAACTTGAATTGTTCTTATCAGGTCCTGGTTGTCAACATTCTCCATTTGTTTCATTCCTTTCTTTCATTGCTATAATTCTTGCAATATTTACTTCAGTTTAACATCTATTGACCAAATTTTCAATAGATTATTCATTTGTTTATCTAATTTTTTCCTTAATTTTTTGCATATTTCTTGATAATTAATACTTTTATTAAGAATAAAGCAATACATAAATTTAATTTTTTATATATTTTATTTCATCCTCATTTAAATATCTCCATTTTCCTTCTCCCAAATTTCCTACATTTATGTTACCTATAGAAATTCTAGTCAAAGATATTACAGGATGGCCGATATCATCACACATCTTTCTTATTTGTCTATTTTTCCCTTCGTGTATTTTTATTCTAACTTTGGAATTATTCTTGCTCTTATTTATATTAAGTATATTAAAATCTGCTTTGGCTGTTATATAGCCATCTATATTCACTCCATTTTTAAATTTTTCTACATCTTCCTTTGAAGGGATTCCCTTTATAACTGCAATATAGACTTTATTTTTCTCCATTTTAGGATGGGCTACTTTATTGTACACTTCTCCATCGTTAGTAAGTATAACGATACCAGAAGTGTTATAATCCAACCTACCTATTGGATATATTCGTTCTTTTACTTTGACAATGTCTAAAATAGTATTCCTTCCGCGTTCATCCTTAACGGTAGAAACATATCCAGTAGGTTTATTCAATAGTATATATACTTTTTTGCTTTCTTTTTTAATTTCTGCATCATCTACAGTAATTTTGTCTATCTTGTCATCAATTTTTGTTCCTAAGCTTTTAATAGTTACACCATTTACTTTAACTCTTCCCTGCAATATTATACTTTCACATTTTCTTCTTGAGGCTATACCACAGTAAGCCATATATTTTTGTAATCTTTCTACCATAATTAACACCTACCTATAAACTCTTTAATTCACAGTTCACAATTCACAATTCACAATTAATGAAGATTTTTCTTCTAAACATAGAAAAATCATTTATATACAATATAAATAATCCTCAATGACGTTGTCATTAAGGATTATTTATACTATTCTATTTCCTGTATACTTATTTGTCTTATATGTTTTGTGTGATTCCATTCTTTATTATTCTTGTCCAATATGCCCTGTATTGTTATAGGTATCCACGTTAAAGTATAAATACCGTATAATAGATACCATATAAATATTTTCAGGCAATTTTTGCCGCACAATAAAGATACACCTACTAAAAATACTAAAAGATATACCGCGTTCCCAATTATCACGTCAGAAAAAGTTGGAGGGTTAGTTCCAGATTTAAATACATATGAAAGCACAATCACATTTAAAGAATATAGTGCAAACACGAAAAACATTTTTTTAGAAAGTTTATCCTCCAAAAGCATTATTAAAGGAGTAAACAAAAACTGAAATATACTAAAGGCTTCCCATATAATGGGGATCGATTGAAAAATCGAATTTATAACAAATATATTTAAACCTTTAGTATTGTTTTGAAGTGCAGTTAGTATTACTGAAACTCCAAGTAATAAAGTTACAAAAGGTTGTACTGTATATATTGCACAATCAAATGCTGTAAAGCTTCTGTTTACAATAGATTTTTTTATAAGCTTAAAGAAAAATCTAGAAGCAACATCAGTAAACCCCTGCATCCATCTTTTTCTTTGGGTCCAAGATTGTTTTAAGGTCAAAGGTTTTTCATCATAAACTATTGCATTGTGAGCCCAACCAACTTTTTCACCATTTAATACTAGTTTGCATGTAAACTCCAAATCTTCAGTCAAGCAAGTAGCACCCCAACCTAATTTTTTCAATATATCTGTTTTCATACAAAATCCAGTTCCACCTATTTGAGTTGACAATCCAAGGTTTGATCTAGAAAGTTGAAAAAGTCTGTTTGTAGACCAGAAAGAAATTGAATAGGAACCTGTTATCCATGAATCATTTGGATTTTTGCTATCTATGTAACCTTGAACAACTTTATATCCTTTGCACAATTTGTAATTCATTTCAGTTAAAAAATTTTTTGAAACTAAATTATCTGCATCAAAAATAGCTATAGCATCGTATTTACGATCCATTTTAAATATTTTGTCAAACATCCATTCAAGAGCATAACCTTTTCCTTTTTTATCAGGAACTTTTCTTTCATATACATTAACGCCGTACTTTTTTGATATAGATGCAGTATTGTCATTACAATTGTCTGCAATAACAAAAATATCATACATATTTTTAGGATAATCAATATCTTTTAAACTTTCTATTATTTGAGCAATGACCATTTCTTCGTTATGAGCTGCAACTAAAAGTGCAAATGTGCTTTTAGGAGCACATTTTTCAGCACCATTATCCTTTTTTTTGTACAATCCAAACAAAGAAAGTATCAAGTAGTAAGATGCAAGTATACAAACTAATATTTGGAAAATAAATGTAAAATTATAAATAAACCCTTTCATCATAAAATCCTTCCTTAATATATTTACTCTATTATTTTTACAAAGAATAAACATAATTATCGTATATCATAATACCACAAATTTTTAGTCATACTATATTTGTTGTAATATTCTGATTAATATATATATCCATACTATAAATTTTTTTAATAGTCAAGTGACATCATATTACTAAAAAATATAATCTGCATATTTTTAACTATGTTATAATTATCGTGAAACATAGATATTTTAAGGGGTGATAAAATAATGGAACATATAATAAATTGTAAAGGTCTAAAATGTCCTCAACCAGTAATAAATACTAAAAAATACTTTGATTCCATAGAAGAAGGAACTGCTACTGTTGTTGTGGACAATGAAGTCTCAAAAAATAATGTATGCAAGTTTGCTAAGAACAATAGTTTTACTGCTAAAGTAGAACAAAAGAAAGATCTATTCTATATAACTATTAAAAAAGATATTAGTAGTTATGAACTATGTCATTGTAATGAAGAAACATTTACAATAGTTATATCAAATAATAAACTTGGACTTGGCGATGATAAACTTGGAACCACTTTAATGAAAAGTTATCTATATGCACTGAGTGAAAGTAAATATCTTCCAACTAACTTAATATTTTTAAATGGTGGTGTAAAACTAACAGTAGAAGGTTCCGATTGCATTGACAATTTAAAAGTGCTTGATAAAAAAGGAGTAAATATATATAGCTGCGGAACCTGCCTTGATTTTTATGGCGTAAAAGAAAAATTATCTGTAGGTGAAATAACTAATATGTATGATATAGTTGAAAAAATGAATTCTTCAGATAAAACTATAAAGCTGTGATTTAGTTTTTTACATTCACCTGCTCATCAGATATAATGAAAAGGTACGTGTTTCCTTTCATTATATCTGATTGAATTACAACACGCATTTTAATAATTAAGTATCTTATTAGTTTTTAGTGTAAAAGAGTCAGGTCATATATATCTTTTCTTCTGTTTTTAATAACAGGCAAAGACTCTCTAACATCGTTTATATAGTCTAAGTCTAATTCAGATATTAGTATTCCCTCTTTTTCATCTAATATATCTGTTATTGTTCCCCAAGGATTTACTACAAGGGAATGTCCATAAGCTACATAGGAATAATTTATATCTCTAGCAGGTGATATTCCTGCTATGTAAATTTGATTATCCACTGCCCTGCTTCTAAACAAAAGTTCCCAGTGAGCTGGACCAGTAGTCATGTTAAAAGCTGCCGGAATAAATACTATTTTAGCGCCATTAAGGGCCATTAATCGTATGAGTTCAGGAAATCTAATGTCATAACAAATCGCTATACCTATCTTTCCCCATTTTGTATCTATTATTGTAATTTTATTACCTGGAGTTAAAACTTTAGATTCTTTAAAAGTTATCGAGTCTTTTATATCTATATCGAATAAATGCATTTTTCTATGCTTTCCAATTAAATTTCCATCTTTATTGAATACAAAGGAAGTATTATACACATTTTCTTTCCGGTCAAGTTCTGGTATAGAACCTCCTATTAAAAGTATCTTTTTTTCTCTTGATATACAGGAAAGCATTTTCAAGGTATCTCCATAACAATATTCTGCTTCTGCATATTCTCTAAAATTTTTGATGTCATAAGGACAGTTAAACATCTCAGGTAAAACTACTATATCTGCCCCTTTATCTGCAGCTTGTACTATCATGTTTTTTGCTTTTTCTATATTGTCTTTTTTAGAACAACTTAAAACCTTCATTTGGCATAAACCTATTTTTACCACAAAAACACCTCTTAAAATTAAATTATTTCATTTAATTGTTAAAACATATTATAGCCATAAGTTGTATAATTTATATTATAACATTAACTCTAATTTATTACTCCAGACTATTTAAATTTTCGCAAAAATTTCATAATTTAATAATACTTATAGGATTATTGTTTTTAAAATTACTACAAAAAATCTATTGCTTAAAAATAGGTAAAATTATATAATTTTTATGATATTACGATAGATAAGAGGGAGATTATTTAATGAAACAACATTCACTTTCAAGGACTGAATTATTAATTGGTAAAGAAGCTTTGGAAAAATTAAAGGACAGTACAGTAGTTATATTTGGATTGGGAGGCGTAGGTAGTTTTAGCCTTGAGGCTATAGCCAGATCAGGTATAGGCCACATTGTAATTGTAGATGATGATACTGTTTGTTTAACAAATATAAATAGACAAATACAAGCTAATTTTCACACAATAGGTAAATATAAAGCAGATGTTTTAAGAGATAGGGTTTTGGACATAAACCCAAATTGTAAAATAGAAGCTTACAAGACCTTTGTAAAGGAAGACAACATAGATGAAATCATACCAGATAAAACTAACTATGTAATAGATGCAATAGATACTGTATCCTCCAAAATATCCTTAATAATGTGGTGTAAAAAACACAATGTTAATATAATAAGCTGTATGGGGACTGGAAATAAATTAGATCCTACTAAATTTAAGATAGCTGATATATATGATACAAAAATATGTCCTTTAGCTAAAGTCATGAGGCATGAACTTAGAAAAAGAGGTATAGATAAGGTAAAAGTACTTTATTCAGAAGAAGTCCCTAGAAAACCCAAGATAGATGAGGTTGTAACTTGCAAAGAAGGATGTGTATGTGCAGGAGGATCTAGAAAGTGCCTTGCCAAACGTCAGATACCGGCTAGTAATTCTTTTGTACCTCCTGTAGCAGGAATGATAATAGGGGGAGAGGTTATAAAAGATATAATACATATCTAAACTCACATAAAGATACAGGCTTTAATTACTTATATTTTAGTCTGTGTCTTTTTAATTTGTAAAAAATATAAAATTAAATTTTATATTTACTTGTCATATATTTTATCTAGATCGCTTTTGTAATTCAAATTGGTAAACATGCCTAGTGAATTATCATATTTTTCTTTTATAGTTTCTGGTATATATTTTATATTAGTACCTTCTATTATTTTTCTAATAGATAAGCTTCCAACATCTATACCCCGTTTAAAATAGGGTACAAGATCTTTAGAATAAAAAGAATACAAGGGCTCTATATCTTTTCCATTGTGAGCCATTATAACCTGAAATTTTTTTTCTTTTGTAAAATTCATCATGTATTTTATATATTCTAGATTTATACAAGGCATATCACAGGCTATAAAAAATGTATATGGAGATGAAGAATAATTGAGTCCTGTAAATATTCCACCTGCAGGTCCATATTCCTTTTTTAAATCTTCTAGTACAGTATATTTTATATTCCCAAATTTATATTTGTTTTCAGCTACAAAAACTACTTCATCAAATATATTCTCCAGCTTTTCTGCTGTTATTTCTACTAGAAATTTATCTCCTATTTTTATTTTACTTTTATCAAATCCCATCCTACTACTTTTCCCACCACATAAAATTGCTGCTGTATATTTTTTTTTCAAGTTTTTTCCTCCTAAGTGCGTTTTCTTTTATATTTTATCATTTATTTTTTGTAATATCTAGTTTGGTTTACATTTTTTTAATTTACATAATATTTATACTGTTAACTAATTATATTTATAAGAGAAATATAAGATTTTACTAAAAAA
>DAIMMR010000215.1:0-6652 GCA_036720575.1 Clostridium sp. | reverse complement strand
CTGCCACCAAGGGGCTACTATCTCTTAGCGACATCATTATTGACCTCTCAACCCATGTGGAATGTGTTGTCTTGATTACAAGAGCGTTGTCATCTAGAATAAAGTCCTGCTCTTTTAAATAAGGTCCTGCTTCTTCTATAATAAAGTTCTGCTTACTTCAAAAATTCCTTCCAATAATAAAGGAAGAAAAGCAGGAAGTAAATACAGGAAAAAGGAATAAAGGAAAGAATAAAACCAGGAAGTAAAGGCAGGAAAAAAGATAAGAGAGAAAAGCAAGAAATAGGCATAATGACTAAGGTTCAAGGAGCATAAAAATGGATAAAAGATTGAAATAATAAGGGGAAATCCTTCATTTATTCAATGGTTTTATCCTTCTTTTTTACCCATTTCTAATCCCTATTCCCTGAATCCTTCCCCCGGTTTTATCAAATCTTTATTCTAATTTTAATATAGTTTTGCTTCTGATTTTGAAAGAGGAAATGAAAAAAGAGGGAAAATAAGCAGAACTTTATTATAAAGGGACAATAGGCTGATATCAAAGGCATTGAAGGTTTCTAAGTAAATATTGAAGTGTGTTTTATGTTCCCTTGAACTACGGTTTGAGGGAAAATTTTCTGTTAGGGGTAAGGTTTATATACTTAAAAAACAAATTAAGAGTTTCTTTAGACTTTTTTTATTGGTTCTTTAACTTTATATATCATAATGAGTACATCAATTAAATTCATGGAGGTGCTTCATAATGGAAAAATTTCATTTATATATAGTTCTTACAAGAACAAATACTGTGATGTCTAATCTCATCCGAATTTTTAAAAATGATGAGTATACTCATGCAGCTATTTCTTTAGATGAGGAACTCAATCATATGTATAGCTTTGGAAGAAGGAACACGTACAATCCCTTTATTGGAAGGTTTAGAAAAGAGGATATCAACGAAGGTGTATACAAGATTTGTAATACCTTGCCTGGTGCAATAATTGAGATTGAGGTATCCAAGGGGCAGTATGAAAAGGCAAAGGTACTATTAGAGCATTTCATTTCTAATAGCCACCTTTATAAATATAACTATAAGGGGCTTGTACATAGCTTGTTAAACAAACCAGTATGTAGCGATTATAGCTTTTTATGCTCAGAATTTGTATATCACATCTTAAAGGAAAGTGGCATTGTAGATATTAAGATATCAAGAAATCTGGTTAGACCTCAACACTTGCTGAACATTGGAGGTAGAATGATTTATAAAGGTAATCTCAAAGAAATAAAAGTATTAAAGAGCAATTCATATTCAAAAAAATTAAGAACAAGGAGGCTGAGTGCAATATATGAATGAACCTAAGGATAAAATAAAATTTAACTTTTATATAATAACGATTATGGTTGGACTCATAGGGATATTTGTTTATATGAAATCAAGTGGTATTTTAAATTATATGTCATCAGCTGAAGAATTTAAGAAATATATTGAGGGATATGGCAAGAAAGCCCATATAGTGTTTTTTATTGTTCAGTTCATATCCGTTATTATTGCTCCAATACCTAGCAATGTAAGTTCAGTGGTAGGTGGGGCAGTATTTGGCATGTGGGGTTCATTTTTTATAAGCATACTGGCAATCTTAAGCGGTTCTACTGTAGTTTTTATTCTTGGGAGAAGATTTGGAAGAACTTTTGCTGAACAGTTTATAAACCCTAAACTTTTAAATAAGTATGAACAACATTTTTCATCCAAGAAAGGGGAACTATTACTTATACTACTATTATTTCTTCCGTTTTTCCCTGATGATGCTATCGGTTTTGTAGCAGGACTTAGTAAGATAAGTTTGAGTAGATATGTTATAATAATGATGCTTACAAGACCTTGGGAAATACTTGCTGCATCAGCATTAGGTTCTACAAAAATAATAATGCCATTGTGGGTTTGGGGAGTATTAGCTTTAGTTGTTATATGTATAGCCAAAAATGGTGATATGATAGAAAAAAAGTTAGTTTCTATCATTAAGATAAGATGAATTTCATAAAATTTTTAACTATGGTAATATATAAAAAAACTAGAATTTTAGGCAGGTGTTAAGACGTAATGAATAATAAAATTTCAATATTGGTTATAGAAGATGATAGCGACATAAGTAATATGATTTGTGATTTGCTGCAGCAAAATAGCTACAATGCAAGACCAGTTTATTCAGGCACTGAAGCTCTGATGGTTTTTAATAATAAAATTGACTTAATACTGCTTGATCTTATGCTTCCTGGGCTTAAGGGAGAATTGGTACTTCATGAAATAAGAAAATATAGTAATGTTCCAGTCATAGGGCTTACAGCAAAGAGTGATAAAACTTCTACCATTAATCTATTGAAGTCTGGTGCTGATGATTATATTGTTAAGCCATTTAATAATGATGAACTTCTTGCGAGAATTGAAGCACAGCTGAGAAGGTATAACCAGTCCTCAAGTTCTCCCAATAAAAATAATAAGTTAACTTATAAAGATATATCTGTAGATGTAGAAAAATTTTTAGTAGAAGTAGGCAGTACCCAAGTTAACCTTACTAAGAGAGAATTTTTGATTTTAGAATTATTGATGAAATATCCTAAGAAGGTCTTTACAAAATCAAATCTTTACGAACATGTGTGGAATGATGAATTCTTTGGTGATGAAAATACTATAAATGTACACATTAGCAATATTCGTTCAAAGCTTTCCAAGGCAAATCCATCAGAAGAGTATATACAAACTGTTTGGGGAATAGGCTTTAAGATGAGCGAGTAAACTTTAGACTTTCTTAAGACTTATTTTATTAATTCTTAAACACCATGCCTTATTATAAGGTCATAAACTAAAAAAGGAGCGTTTAAGTTGGCTGAATATATATTACAAACTTTTGGGCTTACAAAACAGTATGGGAATCATACTGCAGTTAATAATGTAAATATGAAAATAAAAAAAGGAGATATATATGGTTTTATTGGTAGAAACGGCGCTGGTAAAACAACAATGATCAGAATGATTATGGGGCTTGTTACACCAACAAAAGGTGAAATTGAGTTGTTTTCACGAAAAGGTGAAAAAAATATGAATGCAGGGTTAAATAGAATAGGAAGTATAATTGAACACCCTGCTTTATATCCTGACTTTACTGGATATGAGAATATGGAACTTAGAGGTAAGCTACTGGGAATACCCGATAAAAAAATGATTGGTAGCATATTGGAAGTAGTAGGATTAAATGATATAGGCAAGAAAAAGGTTAAACATTTTTCACTAGGGATGAGACAACGTCTGGGTTTGGCCCTTGCCCTGCTTGGTAATCCGGATTTTCTTGTGCTTGATGAGCCCATAAACGGACTTGATCCTGAAGGTATCGTGGAGATGAGAAAGCTTTTAAAAAAACTTAATGAAGAACAGGGCATAACCATTTTGATTTCAAGTCATATATTAGGAGAGTTGTCTAAAATGGCAACACGCTACGGAGTAATAAATAATGGTACATTAGTGGAAGAATTTACAGATCAGGAATTGAAGTTAAAATGCAGAAAATACCTGAGTTTAAGAGTGAGTGACAGTGCTAGGGCTTCAATGGTTTTAGAAGATGTCTTTAAAACAGCAAACTATGAGGTAATGCCAGACAATGTTATTCTAGTTTATGATTTATTGAACATGTCGGGTGAAATCTGCCTTGAGCTTGCAAAAAATAATGTTAAAATATATTCTATTGAATCCAAGGGTGATGATTTGGAAGAGTATTTTATGAAATTGATGGGAGGTGGGCATTATGCTTAATCTATTGAGAAGCGATTTTTATAAATTAAAGCGCAGCAAGACCTTTTTAACTTGCCTGGGGATTCTTGCACTTGTTGTAGCCTATATTATCATAGACTTTAGCTCTTCAGCATATACCAAAGAACAGCTTAGTCCAAGTACCTTTCACTGGATCTATATGCTATTTCAGGTACCATATTTTATACCTGTATGTCAAGCTTTATTTATTACAATGCTTATCACAAATGAGTATAGTACAGGAACCATTAAAGATTCTGTTTCTTTAGGCTTTAGCCGCATGAAAATTTACTTGTCTAAACTGATTACAGTATCTGTGGGTTCAATTTTAATTATGATCGTCTCTATCTTTTCTATAGGAATTACATCCATTTTTGTTTTTGGCATATATGGAGCTTTTTCAATGGTTGACTTACTATTACTTGTTCGAATGTTTCTCATTCAAGCTCTATTATATACAGCCTATGGATCTATATTTTTAATGATCGCATTTTTAATTAAAAATATAGGAGGTACAATGGCCTTTAGCATATTCTTTATCCTAATACTAGGTTCAATAATTGGAAATAGCTCTTGGGGAAGAATTTTACTGCTTATGGATTTTTCCCCTACCTCTATACCCCACCCACAGGCAGTGGATATAGGGATAACAACTGCAGTCGCTTTATCCAACCTAGTTATATGTTCAGGTATAGGAGGATTTATCTTTAAAAAGCAGGATATCAAATAGATTGGAGGCAGGTTTATGCTTTGGTTAATAATTATAATGCTTATATTAGTCATAGGTGTATTATCTGCCTATATTTTACTTTATAAAAGAGAGATTAGATCTATAGTTAATAGACTACAGTTTATTAGAGAGCATGATACAAATAAGAAGATTAATCTTCAAATTAAAGTGAAGGAGATCAATGAATTAGCAATTCAATTAAATCATTTAATCAACTATTATAAAACTGAAAAGATAGCTATTTCAAAAGCTGAACACAAATTTAAAGAGGAAATAACGAATATTTCTCACGATTTGAGGACTCCACTTACTTCTATTGCTGGATATGTTCAGATGCTAGAGTCAGAGAATACTCCTGCAGAAAAAAAAGCTGAGTATTATAACATAATAAGAAGACGTATTGATACTTTAGTTAAAATGCTGGATGAGTTTTTTGAGTTTGCAAGAATTGAGTCTGATGAGTATGTGTTACAATTTGAAAAAGTTAATGTAAACAATGTACTTGCAGATGTAATTTCTATGTTTTATTATGACTTTCTATCAAAATGTGAAGAGCCCAGCATCCAAATACCTTCTAATCCAATATATATTCATGCAGACAAAGATGCCTTGAAAAGGGTTTTTCAGAATCTAATAAAAAACTATCTAAATCATGGAACTAGAAAAATATCTATTTCAGCAAAAGAGGAAGAAAATCATGTATGTATTAGTTTTAAGAACTATGCACCTGATATAGATAATACAGATGTTGAGAAACTATTTCAGCGCTTTTATACTGCCGATAAATCTAGAACAAAGAGTTCTACGGGGTTGGGTTTAGCCATTGTAAAAAACCTTATTACTAAGATGAATGGTAAAATTAAGGCGGAGGTTGAGGATTCAATTCTCGTTATTAGCATAACTTTCAACAGATTGGGGATTTTTAAATGAAAAAAAGATTATAGCGCTTGTATAATGTATATAAGTAGTTAAATGTGAAAAAAAGATATAACAAGCCAATTTTTGCTGAGGAGGTTAAATTATTGAAAGCAAAAAATATGATGCTTAAAATAGGAGTAGTATTACTATTTTCAATTTTTATCTGGAGATTAATTCTATACTTTAATAATATGTTTTCAGGAGATGAGTATAATTCTACAATTCATTTCTTTACTGGCTTAGCTATTACGATTCTAAGCTTTATTCTTGTCAATACTACACGCAGAACTAATCGAATTTCTTGGAGACAGATTGGGATGAGTGATTTACGTACAAATGTTATTACCTTTTTTGTCGGAACAATCCTTTGGTTTATACCCGCAATGATTGGTCTAGTTATTGCCTTACTAGTTGGCTGGGCTGAAATAACAGTAACAGCAAACTTGAATCAACTTTTATTGAGTACTTTAATTTTATATATAACAGTATTTTTAATAGAAGCATTTCCAGAAGAGCTTATAATGAGGGGATACATTTATAGTCATGTAAATGCAATGTTTCCACATTTGAAAACTGTTATTATACAAACGCTGATTTTTTCATTATTTGCATACTTTGTAGAAGCAATATATTCTTTGGAACAACTCCTCTTTATCCCTGGATATGGTTTTATGTTGGGTTATATTAGAGCCAAGTCGGGAAATGTATGGACTTCAATAGGATTTCATACAGTAATTATGACTGCATCACAAATAATAAACCCAATGCATGGTCATTTTGATGTTAATGGAATCTTTGCCATTCGTTTTTTTGCTTTCAATCTATTACCGTATATACTAGGGACTATTGCTTTAGAATTTATTTATCCTAAGCACAAATGGAGTGAAATAGTTCCAATTAATAATAGTTAATTAAGACACATTTTTATATTGGGACTTAAGTATTATTTATAATCAAATAGATAAATAGGAATTTGTAGTACTGATTTTATATTTTACGAAAGGATGAATAGTATGAAAAAGAAATCGAATCTAACTTGGATAGTTTCATCAATGCTATTATCAATTTTATTCTATTTTATTTGTAGTAGATTGACAAAAGGAAACGATGCTACATTCATTGTAGGTTTTGCAGGTGTACTTGCACTTATTATATCCTATATTTTTAAAATGAGAATAACAACAATTACAGCAACACTCGGATACCCAATATCCTATATTTTGGGGATA